>CADBSL010000218.1 GCA_902797345.1 uncultured Eubacteriales bacterium | reverse complement strand
TCTGTAAGATTCAATTCTTGGCCAGTCCGAGCCGCTGTACAACCCATAAAGCGAAGGAACCGATTCTCGTTTTTTACGGCCAGCAAGTCACGGATATCCCTCTCAATATATGTTTGGAGATATTCTCCAAAATAAGATTCCGGTGTCAAATCCGGGTCGACGATCAATTGCGGCATCCCCCCACGAAGGATCTTTTCAAAAATGGTCTTAGTGGTTTCTTTGCTTTTTATGATAACAGAGTGGGATGGAAGGAACGGCTGCTCCTCTTTGCCCAAGATTTCAGATTGGCTGAGTCCATATAAAGAGAGAATCCCAACACGTCCAGCCAAAGATTCGCTGACATTTTTCATCAACCTGAACATTTGTGACCCGGTCATAAAATACTGTCCGTTCACTCGATTTTCGTCGATTTTCATTTTGATATAGGGGAATAACTCCGGTGCATATTGGATCTCGTCGATGATAACCGGCGCCGGGTAATTCTGAAGAAACAATTCCGGATCTGTTTGTGCTTGCAGACGGATGCGCGGATGATCCAAAGTCACATAGGTAATATCCGGATTATCCTCCAACACCCTTTTGATCAACGTGGTCTTTCCGGTTTGCCGAGCCCCGCCGATAACCACTGCAGGAAAATGCTCTGACAAATAATGCAGTTGTTTTTCAATTTGTCTCTTAATATACACACGCATTCCTCCTCTCTTTCTTTGATTATAGCCGAGAAGAAAGGAAAAGTCTATACAAAAAAGGAATTGTAATCTTTTTTTGTATAGACTTTCTCTAAGGATATTCAATCCAAAAAGGCCGTTATCTTTTCTGAAGGCAAATCAGAGCGCCACTTCGTTGCTTTGCAGGACATAATGTCAAATAATTATGGTCTGTCGCTGCATATATTCTTTTAACAAAAAGAGGCAATAGTAGGGGAACGTGAAGATCTCCCCCTCAACTCCTACATTTCCTGCTGTGAATTTGATGCCGTTCCGGATGTCGGGATAATAGTCACTTTGGATCAATTGCCTCAAAGATTTTGATCGGTTGTGATTGGATTTGATTTCGACAGGAATCAGTTCATTTGCCGAACGGATAAAGAAATCCTCCTCCAATGTGGAGTTCTCTCTCTTGTAATAATATAGATCATACCCTTGCTTAATAAGCGATTCTGCAGCAAAATTTTCGTACAAGGCTCCTTTGTAAACTCCAAGGTTCTTGTTCGCACGAACATCAAACTGAGCTTCGTCATCCAGGGAAGCCAATAACAACCCCGTGTCGGCCATATAAACCTTGAATTTGTTCCAATCCACATTCCCTTTTAGAGGCAGTTCCGGAAAATCCATGCAATAGCAAATATTTACGATGCCGGCATCCTCCAGCCACTGGACGCAACCACGGTAGTCTTTAGAACGCGCACCTTTTGAAATCTTTGTGTATTGGAATTTCTTGTTTTCCTTTGCAAGTTGAGACGGGATAGAGTGATAGGTGTGGATGATCTTGCTTTGATCCAATCCTTCTGCATATTTTCGGGCGTCTCCTTCATATCCGAGAATCAGCTGACGTTGTAATTCCAGTGTTCCCTCAAAAAGACCCCTTTCAATGAAATTCGATACGATTTGAGGCATTCCGCCCAAAATACAATATTCTAAAAATAAATCAGAGAATCTTTTATTCTCTGCTTCAGAGAACGACCGTCCCTTCAGCATATGATCCAGAAGATCTTCCATTAAATCATTCTCATACCCTTTGGCCCAGAGAAATTCCTCAAAATCCATTGAATACATCTGGTAATCTGTTTTATATCCGACACTGATACTGTGGATTCTCTTATATTGAAGGCCTAAAAGTGAACCCGAACAGATAATTTCATAGCGGCCGTCCTCGTGGAAAGGTTTGAGAGTCGTTGCAATGTCCGGAAAATCCTGGATCTCATCAAAAAACAAAAGTGTTTCGTGCGGGATGAACCTCTTACCAGGGTCGATTCGAGAAATCGCTTTCGTAACTTCTGCTACAGAGTAGCCATTCTCCGTAATCGACTTATATTCCGGTTGTGTGGCAAAATTGATCTCTATCACATTGTGATAGTTTTCTGCAGTGAAACGTCGTATCGTTTCCGTTTTACCGATCTGTCGAGCGCCTTTTACGATAAGAGGTAGGTGCTCAGG
>CADBSL010000217.1 GCA_902797345.1 uncultured Eubacteriales bacterium | reverse complement strand
AGGCGGTTGACGTAGCGGATGTCCGGGTACAGGCCTTCGAGTTTTTCCACGAAACCTTCGATGTCGTTTTCTTCAAAATACAATTCGCAGGCGTTGTTCTCCGGGATGATCTCCCGCTCCAGGAATCCCTCCCAGATCTTCGCATCCTGGAGGACCAGCCCCTCCGTCAGGATCATGTTCCCGTCATTGTCCAAAACCAGTTCAAGCCCAAACAGATCGTGGTAAAACTGTCTGGACTTTTCGATATCCTTCACAACGATCAAAACGTTTTTCAATCTCATTATTCGTTCCTCCTCCGGTCAACCGGCGGGCAGGAGTCTAGGACTCCCACTCCTCCAGGCTCATCCCCAGCTTGTCATCATCTTCCTGCATGTTCTTCTTCTGCCTGGAGATCAGGACGGAGCCCGGGTTGATGTGGATGTGGATGTGGGCCAGGTCACCGGCCTGCAGTCCCTCCACGAAATCCTCCAATCCGTCCCAGATCACTTCCATGATCTCATCCGGGGTCAGCGAGTACTCCCGATCCAGGATCGGCAGGTCCAACAAATTGATCGGCTCGATTGGTGTTCTCTTACTCATCCGCTTCCTCCTTTTCCCCCTTATCCTCGCCGCTGGTGAGGATGTACTGGGTCTTTATATGATTGAAATAATTGTATGGCACGATTTTACGGCTTTGCAGCCGGCCCACCACGATTCCGGCGTCCAGCCCCTGTTCCCGGGCGAATTCCGTGATCGCGCCCAGGCCCGGCTCCGGATGTTGGCGGACGAACTCCGAAAAATCCTTCTCCGGGATCAGGATCTCCGCCGCAAAAGCATCCGCTTCCCGCTCATCTTTTTCAGAAGTCCCCTCCGGCTGGTAAATGTGTCCCAGCAGGATATGCCCGATCTCATGGAACAAACTGAACCAGAACTTGTCGGCGTACTTGCCCCTCACCGTCATCCCCATGACGATCTTCTTCCCGTCGATGAAGGTGGCTCCGTGAAGGAAGGACCCGCCGATGTGGGGCAGATACACCAGCGCGACGCCGAATTCTGCCAGCAGTGTTTGCAGCTCCCGGGAAAAATCCCTGGGATTCTCCAGGTTCATAGCCCGGATCCGAGGCAGGGCTTTCCGGAGTCCCTCGATATCGATGGGGGCCACATCCATTTTCCGGGCACACAGCTTCGCCTCCTGGGCCCACGCCGTCAGGGCGTAATCCGCCTTTTCCGTCTCCGACTGCCGCCGGCAGGCGATCCGGTTGATATCCATCTCCATCACCAGATCCAGTTCCACCACTTCGAAGAATTTCCGCAGGTTCACAACCCGCTCCTTGGGTTTGCGGGTCTGGGGCACCCAGCCATTCTTCATCATTTCATTGTAGGGGAATTTCCGGACGAACTCCAGGTCCTCATCCATGGCATTCTCCATCCGGACCCGCTCCAGGTCTTCCCGATAGAGCGCCTCCAGGTTATTCCAGAACCGCGCCGGCACCCCCAAAACCATCTCCAGCCGCATGGCCATTTCCTGGGTCAAATGGACCTCGCCATTCACCAGTTTGCTGATGTGCTTTTCCGACATGGCCATCCGCTTGGCGAATTCCTTCTGGTTCATTCCCCGGTCCTGGAGCTGTTCTTTGATGGTCTCTCCCGGAGGTATTGCGATATAGGTTTTACTCGTTTTCATTTCTATACTCTTTTCTAAATCAATCAATAATCAAATCAACAAACAATAGTTAAAAAAATCAATGATAGTCTTCGATCGACAGGATCCGGACGCACCGTCCATCCTTATCGGTTTTCTTAAAAACCAATCGGTATGGTTGGCCCAGATCCATTGCGTACTGCCCTTTCATGGGTCCCTCCAGACGGTGGCATCGGCCGATCCGGTACAGGATCATTTCCTCAACGGTATCCGCCGACTGGATCTCCCTGAGTCTGGTGTGGAGCTTGATCGCCACCCGATCTCCATGGGTCTTGACCGCTTCGGAGTATTGGGTGCACACCTTCTTCACCATGTTGTTCTTGTAGGTTATCTCCAAGTCATCACCTCGCAATTTACCTCTAAGGTAAATCCATTATAGCGCCAGGGAGGGCGGATGTCAACATTAAATTTACCTCATAGGTAAATT
>CADBSL010000216.1 GCA_902797345.1 uncultured Eubacteriales bacterium | reverse complement strand
GGGTCGAACACCCCGTCCGCTACGCCGTTCATGAGCCCCTCTCCTGTCATTTCTGTCACCGGTCCGTAAAACCAATCGCTTCCTGTTACATCCTGAAATGCCGCCGGGGCAACACTGTCACTGGCTCCGACTGCTTCGGGGGCCTCTTCCCCAAAAGCCGCCGCCGGCATCATTTCCAGCACCAGCGCCGCCGTCAGCAGTAAAATCAATATCCGTTTCGTATTCCTTTTCATCCCGTCCCCTCCATTTTCTATAACTTTGGATTTGTTGGTTTTATTATACCACCGTCCTCGTTTCCAATCAATTTACAGCTGTGTTACAGGGGAGCTGGAGTCGGGAGTCTGAAGTCAGGAGTCGGGAGAATAAAGAAGATCCCTCGGCCTTCGGCCTCGGGATCTGTGCATTCATCTTCTCCCCCTCTCCGCCGCCTTTGGCGGCACCTCTCCCCATAGGGGCGAGGCAAGAGTGCATTGTCCGATTTTATTATCAATTCTCCACCGTATTATACGCCCCGGCAAAGAGGATCTCGCCGCTCTTGTTGTCCCGGATCGCAAATTGGAAAGGCCGGTCCGCCTTGAATTCTGCATAGGGTTCATCCGGCATGGCCGCTGTCGCTTCCATGGTGATCACGGTGACCGCAGCTGCTTCGGTGCCTTCCTCGTCCACCGCGATGTAGGTGTCCTGGATCACGCTGGAGATCTTCTGCTCCAATTCCGAAAGCTCCGTAAATTCCGCCTCATCCGTAAAGGCTTTCTGGATGCCCATGGCCTGCAGCGGTGCATTCAGGTCGAAATCGCTTCGGAAGCTGAATTTCGGCAAGGTGATCACGATCCGGCGATTCGCCATCCGGGGTTGGATGTCCGTCAGGAAGGATGCGATATCCACCGGCTTTTCCGACAGGACCACGTACATGCTGAGATCCATATCCGAGAAATAAGTCTTCAGCTTACCATCCTCTTCATAGGAAGCCTTGTCATAGGGAAGGCTGATGACCTGAGTGGAGCCGTTTTCATAATATTGAACGTTCTCCGTCATATGCATCAGATCCGTCCTGACTTTCTTTCCATCGATGTTCGTGAAGGTCCCCTTCTTCGTGGCTTCCTTCCCGAATCCCGTAGCCCAGGCACCCTTGAAATACAGGGTGTTCACCAGCGCCGTGGTAAAATCACTGCTGGAGATGCAGTTTTTGATCTTTTCCCGGGTCTTTTCGCTGATCCAGCTGTTGATGGTCTCCACGGCATTGCCGTCATTGACCACGCCGACCTCAGCCCCGTAGTATTCATCCGCCTGCTTTTCAAAATCTTCTTTGAACTCAAATCCGACCATCCGGCTCTCATTGACCCAAAGGGAATTATTCAGATCCACGGTGATGGCTTCTTCCGCCGCCGCATACTTCCGCTCCAGGCTCCGGTAGTAGGAATTAAAGTCATCCATTTCTCCCAGGTGCAGCGCTTTCAGGATCTCCTCCTGTGTTTCTCCGGAAGCTCCGTTGGCCGCCATACCGAAAGCCGCCTTCAGACTCAGGGGAGAGATCAGGTAGTTCCTTTTGGAATCCCCGATCACCGCTTTGACCAGTTCATCCGTGGCTTTATCCGCATCATACCCGTCCGACTCCGGTTCCTCTTCCTTCACAGGCAGTTCCAGAAAAGCAGCCAGCATCTTGGCCATCTCCGCCCGGGTAATGGTCTGTCCGGGCTGGAAGGATCCATCGGCATACCCGCCGATGATCCCCGCCATCTGGCATTCTTCGATGCCATTCTTCGCCCACTGCGGGATCTTTTCTTCATCTGTAAAGGGCGTCACCTTCTGAAGTTCTGTGATTTCTCGGTTGCTGATGGAGTTGCCGATCATCACCGCCGCCTCCGCCCGGGTCACTTCCCGGTCCGGACGGAAGGTGCCGTCGGGGTAGCCCTGGATCCGTCCGCTTGCAGACAGATATTCCACGGCCGTCCGGTACCAATCTCCCTTCAGATCACTGAAGGATGCCGGTGTCCCGGAAAAGTCCTTGGGGGCGTCGTCTGCCCGCCACAAAACGGTGGCCAGCATGGCTCTTGTGGTAGCCGCCTCCGGATCGAAAACATTGTCAGCTACGCCGGACATGATCTTTTCGTCCGCCACTTTCAATACCGAATCATAAAACCATGCGTCTTCAGCCACATCATCAAAATCCGTGGCCGCAGCGGTACAGGCACTCAGAAGTGCAGCAGCTGCCGCCAGTACCAGCAGGATCAGTAACTTTCTATGAAACGTTTTCATCTCGTTTCCTCCCTTTAGTTGTCATACCAAAGGGGCGAACTCAGTCGCCCCATGTGTTATCTCTTTTTCTGCGGAGGCCGTCTCCGGGGGTCACCGCTGCCGTTTGCCGGTCGGCGCCTTCTCGGAGGATTCCCGCTGCCGCTCTGCGGCGGTCTCCTGCGCTGTCCATTGCCGGTCCGAACCGGTCTTCCGGAAGCATCTGCTCTGCGTCTTGCTTCCGCGGCTCTGCGCTGTCTGCGTTTCTTTTCCCTTCTCCGGCGATTGATGGTTCTGGAGATCCAGCCGACGATCAGGAACAATACAAAGAGTACGGCGAGAATGATCCCGGCGATCTTCAAAGCCCGAAGGATCACCTTCTTCACCTGTTTTGGGGGCTTGGCCTGAGCAGCTTCCTTTGCCACGATCGGCACTGCTGCCACTACCTGTCCATCATAAGACACTTCCACGGTCCCCAGTTCCTGTCCCGCTTCGATCGGCGCCGTAAAGGACTTGTCCAGCTTTTCCTTGACCGCTACCTTTTTATGTTCCGAGCCCTTCGGCAGAGTGATGGACACATCTTCCGACATAGCGGCCGGAATCGACCGGGTCTCGGAATTCTTCACTTTCACAGTGTATGTATAGTCCTCTGCAGCGCAAAGGTCCAGATTTTCGTAGTTGGCAAACCCGTAATCCAGCAGCTGGATCATATCCGGGTAATGCTGTTCGGTCTCGCTGAGGAGCACCACGCCGATGAGTTCGTGGCCGTCTCTCTCCGCCGATCCGATCAGACAGCTTCCGGCGGAATCCGTATATCCGGGTTTGACGCCGGTAGCGCCTTCGTATTTCGCTCCGACCATCTGCCCGTTGATGGTGTAACGGGGCTGATCGTCATACAGAAGGCTGTTGCTGTTCTTCAGTTCCCGGGCTTCATTCATATTCGTAGCCGGCATATTGTAGTTGATGGTGGCCACCACTTCCCGGAATTTAGCATGCTTGAAGGCTGCCTGGGTGATCACCGCCAGGTCGTAAGCCGTAGTGGTGTGGGCCTCGTCCGGAAGCCCGTTGCTGTTGTTGAAATGCGTATTCTTTGCTCCCGCCTGGACCGCCTTTTCATTCATCATCTCCACGAAATGCTCCGTGGATCCGCCCACGGCAATGCCCAGGGCCGCCGCCGCATCATTAGCAGAAGACAGCATCATCGCATACAGCAGATCTTCCACCCGGACTTCCTCGCCCTCCTGCAGGTAGATCTGACTGCCGGACTGGCTGGCCATTTCGCTGTCGCAGGTGATGATCTTGTCCATGTCCAGTTTTTCGATCGCCAGCAGAGCGGTCATCACTTTAGTGGTGCTTGCCGGGTACCGTTCGGTATAAGCATCTTTTTCATAAAGGATCTGACCGGTATTCGCGTCGATGAGGATCGCCGACTGCGCGGTGATCTCCGGAGGAGTCCCTTCCCCGGCGATGTCTGTGATCCCGGGAATCTCCTGTCCCACCAGACTGATCCCGTATACTGTTCCCGAACCCAGGAGCGCGAACACCAGCAAAAAGGCCAGGATCGCCGTACACAGCTTTCTCACTAAGTGCGTTCTATCAAATGTCGTCATAAGCTTCTCCTTGTTTGTTCCTGTGAACATAAAAGTCCTACTATATTATACAGGAAAATCATTTCTGAACTGTTACAGAAACCTTACGATTATACAATAATTCATACTATTATATCATAACAAATCCGAGATTTCTCGCAAATCGTTAAATTTTTTTCAATTTCACCGAAATTTCTATTCAAAAACAGATACATTTCTGATAAAATAAAGATTGATTTATAATCAGGTCTATTGATCTGAAGGAAAAAGGAGATGTTATAAATGGAAAGAGTGTATAATTTTTCAGCTGGTCCATCGATGATGCCATTGGAAGTACTGGAAAAGGCCGCAAGTGAAATGACAAACTACGGTGAAGCCGGAATGTCTGTGATGGAAATGAGCCATCGCTCCAAGGACTTCGACAAAATCATCAAAGACGCCGAAGCACTGTTCAGAGAACTGATGAACATCCCGGATAACTACAAAGTGCTGTTCCTCCAGGGCGGCGGAACCACACAGTTCTCCATGGTAGCACTGAACCTGCTGCGGAAATCCAAGAAAGCGGATTACATCGTTACCGGTCAGTGGGCAAAAAAAGCCATGCAGGAAGCCAAGAAATTCGGCGACATCAAAGTCGTTGCCACCTCTGAACCGGATGTCTACACATACATCCCGAAAGTAAAGAGAGAAGATTTCCGGGAAGATGCGGATTACGTTTATATCTGCATGAACAACACTATTTACGGTACCCGGTATCCATATATCCCGGATACGGGAGACATCCCGCTGGTTGCGGATATGTCCTCCAACATCCTGTCTCAGGAATACGACATCAGCAAATTCGGCCTGATCTTCGCCGGCGCACAGAAGAACATCGGTCCTGCGGGCCTGGTGGTCGTAGCCATCCGGGAAGACCTGATCGGTTTTGCACCGGAAAACTGCCCGGTCCTGCTGGATTACAAGACCCAGGCAGAAAAGGATTCCCTGTACAACACACCGCCGACCTATTCCATCTACTTCGCGAAGTTAGTCTTCGAATGGGTGAAGTCCAAAGGCGGCGTCAAAGCCATGCAGGAAATCAACGAACGCAAGGCAGCCAAATTATATGATGCCATCGACAAGAGCGAACTGTTCAAGTGCCCGGTCAACAAAGAAGACCGTTCCCTGATGAACGTGGTATTCGTAACCGGCGATGACGCACTGGACAAGAAGTTCGTAGCGGAAGCCAAGGAAGCCGGTCTGGTGAACCTGGGCGGGCACCGTACCGTTGGCGGCATGAGAGCCAGCATCTACAACGCTATGCCGGAAGAAGGCGTGGACAAGCTGATCGCTTTCATGGAAAAATTCGAAAAGGAAAACAAATAATCTAGCAACAAGAAGGTGTAGAAATGTTTAAGATCGCAACGTTGAATAAAATCTCGCCGAAAGGTCTGGCCAAACTGGATGCGGCAAAATATGCCGTGATCGAAGACCTGGATACCGCTGACGGGATCCTGGTGAGAAGCTTTAAAATGCATGATATGGAATTTGCGCCTTCCCTGAAGGCCATCGCCCGTGCCGGCGCCGGTGTCAACAACATCCCGCTGGACCGCTGTGCGGAAGAAGGCATCGTCGTCTTCAATACCCCCGGCGCCAATGCCAATGCGGTAAAGGAACTGGTCATTGCGGCCCTGTTCGCCGACGCCCGGAACATCGTTCCCGGCGTGGAATGGGTCCGGAGCCTGGAATCCGACGGGATCAGTGAAAAGGTCGAAAAAGGCAAATCCAGCTTCGCCGGCACAGAACTGGCCGGCAAGAAGATCGCCGTCATCGGTCTGGGCGCCATCGGTGTGGCTGTAGCCAACACCGCTTCCGACCTGGGAATGACAGTCATGGGCTATGACCCCTATATCTCCGTCAACTCCGCCCTTCACCTCTACTCCACTTCCAAAGTCACTCCGGATATGGATGAACTGCTGGCGGATGCGGATTATCTGACTGTGCACATCCCGGCGCTTCCGGAAACCAAGGGCATGATCAATGCCGAGATCCTGAGCAAACTGACCAAGCCGGCCAAGGTCCTGAATTTCTCCAGAGCGGAAATCGTCAATGGAGATGATATGGAAGCGGCGCTGGCAGACGGAAAAGTCGCCAAGTACATTGTCGACTTCCCGACTCCTCAGTTCCAGGGCAATGATAAAGTAATGATGCTGCCTCACCTGGGCGCATCCACCGAAGAAGCGGAAGAAAACTGCGCGATGATGGCGGCTACCGAAATCGCCGATTATCTCGAAAACGGCAACATCATCAACTCCGTCAACTTCCCGACCTGCCGGATGGGCGTTCCAAGAACCGCCGGTCGTCTGGCCTTTATCCATAAGAATACCAACGATGGTATTTCCAGCATCACCAACGTTTGCGACGGATTGCTGGAAGTGAAAATCGAGAATATGACAGCTGTGACCCGGGGCAATGTAGCATACACCCTGCTGGATATCGACAGACATATCACCGATGAAGAAGCGGCTGCGATCCGCTTTGACGGTCTGATCTCTGTCCGGGTCATCAAATAATGAATCTATGAACAAACCAAATATACACTTACACAAACCCCCAAAACCGAATATCAAGCCATCAGTGGTGCAGCGGTTTAAGAGTATTGTAAAGTGTATCGTAAGAGATATGTCGGACCCCTTTTATCTGAATATTTCACCGGGTCTGGCATATTACTTCTTACTTTCCACGGCGCCGGTGGTCCTGTTGTTCAACTACATGGTGAACCTCTTCTTCTCCGGCACCAACCTGATCGTCAGCCTGATGCGCAGTTACCTGCCGGCTCAGATCAGCAGCATACTCATTCCGTTTTTCTCACAGCAGAATCGAAGTTCCGGGTTGTTTGCGACATTGATCTTTTTTGCGATCACCCTGTATCTTTCGACCCGTGGAATGTACACGCTGATCAAAGTAGCGGACTATGCGACGGATAACCTGATCCAGGCCCACATGCGGGACGTCCCCATGGCCATGTTCCGACGGTTCATGAAATCGTTGGCTCTGACCCTGCTTTTGATCCTGCTGGTAGTCCTGTCTCTGGTGTTCTTCGTCTTCGGGCGGACACTATTGGACATTTGGGTTTCCCACGTGGAAGTCGGGCTCCTGTCGGACGTGATCTACCACGCTTACCGGCTCTTTGCACTGCCGGTGGTCATGGCACTGTCCTTCCTGATCCTGACCTTTATCTACAGCCGGATGCCCGCCACGACGCTTCCTTACCGGGAAGTGCTGCCGGGGTCCATCACCGCGACCATCGGGATCATGGTGGCATCGATCGCCTACCTGATCTACCTGCGGTTCTTCTTCCGGCTGGATGCGATTTTCGGAGCGTTGACCTCCATCATCGTACTGATCCTGTGGTTCTTCATGATGAGTTTCATGTTGGTCTTTGGGATCCTCGTGAACGTGGCGTTCCGGGATACAAGACCGGAGCCGTCCATCGAAGCAGGCAAGCTCTCCGAGACAGCGGAAGCCGGCGGGACGCCGGTGGAGCCGATCATCACAGAGGGATCGGAAAACTCCGAACCTTCGGATCAACCGGATGTTCCGGAAACAGCAGAATAAAAACGAAAAGACCGGAAATCCGGTCTTTTTTTCTTGGCTTCCCCGTAATGGCGGAGAGCAGCATTCTTTAATCCGTTCTTGCCTCCCCC
>CADBSL010000215.1 GCA_902797345.1 uncultured Eubacteriales bacterium | reverse complement strand
GAGGATGGTGACGAATTCCGCCCGGGTGATGTCGTAATCCAGCATCAGGATGTCTTCCCAACCCTGGATGTAGCCGTCGTTCACCAGTGTGGCGAAGATCCGCTTATCCACATTATTCAGCGTCTTGAAATCCGTGTACTGAGAGGCCTTGGTCATGTCCGGATCCGCATCTGCCAGTTGGAAGGCGTCCGCCATCATGACGATGGCCTGCCGCCGGAGCATCTTGTCATTGAGCCCGGCCACATCCTTATTCGTGATGATCCCCAGCGCTAATGCCTGGGACGCCGCATCTTTGTACCACACGTCATCCCCCAGGGACACTGCCTGGGACTGGGCAGTCGGCAGGACACGGGTCAGGATGGTGATCATCTGCGCGCCGGTGATCTTGGTATCCGGCTGCATGGTCCCATCATCGAAACCCTTCAAAAGGCCGTCATGGAAAGCCTTTTCCAGATACGGTCTGGCCCAGTGGTCCTGGGCATCTGCATATTGTTCAAATCCCGGAGCCGGTGCTGCCGGAGTCTCCTCAGGCGCAGCCGGTTCTGTCCCGGGCTCTGCTGGTGCGGGCTCACCCTCAGCCGGTGCCGGGTCTGTCTTCGTTTCGTCGGTCGCCGCCGGATCCTCTGTCTGGGTCTCCGTTGCCGGAGCGGTGGCCGTATCCCCGCCGGCAGCAGGGTCTGTTCCTTCTGTTGGCTCCGCAAAGGAGAAACAACTGGCTGTGAGGACCATCATCAGGCACATCACCCAAGCCAGGATCCGTTTCGTTTTCGTGTTTTTCATTGGTTCTCTTCCCCCTCTTCGATCTCTTATTCTACCGGTTCGAATACACTGGCCGGCTGTCTGCACAGCGGACAGGTGAATCCTTCCGGCAGGACGTCTCCTTCATATACATATCCGCAGATGGAGCAGACGAATCCCTTTGCGCTGTGGACTTCCGGTTCGGGTTCTGCCGGACCCTGCAGGAGTTCGTCCGCCAGGGCATCGATCTGCTTCAGGTTCTCTTCATTCACAGCGGACATGATGGAAACGGTGGTGTTCGTGAAGGTCAGGTTCTTGCACCCTTCCAGCATTTCCTTCATGGTCCGTGCCGCCATCGGCGCCCAGCTGCCGTTTTCGATAAGCCCGATGGTGCGGTTCTGGAAGTTCCGCTCCGTCAGGTGGTTGATGAATTCCCGCATAAAGGGGAAGATCTCTGCATTGTAAGTGGTGGTTGCCAATACGATGGTCCCGTACCGGAACGCATCCTCCACGATCTCCGCCATATCGTCCCGAGCCAGGTCGTTGACGACCACATTGGGGCAGCCCTTTTCACGAAGCTTGTCCGCCAGCAGTTCCACGGCCTTTTTCGTGTTGCCGTAGACGGAAGTGTAGGCGATCATGATCCCTTCGGTCTCTGTGCCGTAGGTGGACCAGGTCTGATACAGGTCCAGATAATAGGGCAGATCCTCATTCAGCACCGGCCCGTGGAGGGGGCAGATGGTCTGGATGTCCAGATTCGCCGCTTTCTTCAACACGTTCTGCACCTGTGTGCCGTATTTGCCGACGATGCCGAAATAGTACCGTCTGGCCTCGCAGGCCCAGTCGTCCTCTTCGATATCCAGTGCGCCGAATTTACCGAAGGCGTCTGCGGAGAACAGTACCTTATCGGTGGCATCATAAGTCATGGTGACTTCCGGCCAATGGACCATGGGCGCTGCCACGAAAGTCAGCTCATGTTTCCCCAGGCTCAGCGTTTCGCCGTCTTTGATGACGACTTTCCGTTCCGGGAAATCCGTCCCGAAGAAGTTCACCATCATCTTGAAGGCCTTGGCGGAGGACACGATCTTCGCCTCCGGATACGCGTTCAGGAAGTTGACGATGTTGGCAGAATGGTCCGGTTCCATGTGCTGGACGATCAGGTAATCGGGCTTGCGGCCTTCCAGCGCGGAAGCGATGTTGCCCAGCCACTCTTCCCCGAAGTTGGCCTCCACCGAATCCATCACGGCGATCTTTTCGTCGATGATCATGTAG
>CADBSL010000214.1 GCA_902797345.1 uncultured Eubacteriales bacterium | reverse complement strand
GAGTCAATGGGGACGGTTCTTTTTGACTCATTTTACTCAAATTCCCGGGAGACCTGTTTCAGGAGCTTCCGGATCTTTAAATGCTGGGGGCAGCTTTCCTCGCAGCGTCCGCAGTGGATGCAGTCGGAGGCCCGGGGATGTTTCGCCGTCAGCATCCGGTAATAGTAGCCGGTGTTCCAGGTGTTGAACTGTTTCTGGGTATTCAGCAGGGAGAAGAAATCCGAAATGGGCAGTCCCACTGGACAATGCTTCAGACAATACCCGCAGGCGGTGCAGGGGATGAAATCCCGACTCCGGAAGACCTGGATCACGTTTTGGATCCCCTGCAACTCTTTCTCGTTCAGGGGCTTGAAGTTCTTCATATAGCCGATGTTGTCTTCCATATCTTTCATGGAGGACATACCGGAGAGGACCATAAAGTGGTGGTCGAATCCGGCGGCGAAGCGGATGGCATAGCTGGCGTTGCTGCCGGGGCCGGCTTCCCGAAGGATCTTGTCGGCCTCCGCAGGAAGGCGCACCAGGTTCCCGCCTTTGATGGGTTCCATCACCATCACGGGCTTCCCATGTATTTTGCAGACTTCGCTGCACTTCCGGGATTCCACCGCTGGGTCGTCGAAGTCCACATAATTGAATTGGATCTGGACGGCTTCCACTTCCGGGTGGTCCGTCAGGATCTGATCCAGGAGATGGGCCTGGTCGTGGAAGGAGATGCCGAAGTGGCGGATCCTTCCTTCTTTTTTGAATTCATAGGCGGTCTCAAAGGCCTTGCATTGCTGATACTTTTTATACAGCCGGGTGTCCATGGCGTGCATCAGGTAAAAATCGAAGTAGTCCACGCCGCAGTCTCTTAGTTGTTTTTCGAAGAGGGGGCGGATGTCTTCCTGACGGGAGAAGCACTCGTCGGAGAGTTTGTCCGTCAGGACATAAGCCTCCCTGGGGTAGCGGCTGGTGAGGCACTCCCGGATGGCCCACTCGCTTTTGCCAGCCATATAGCCCCGGGCGGTGTCAAAGTAATTGAAGCCGTTTTCGATGAAGCAGTCCACCATTTTATTGGTTTCGATCGTATCGATCTTGCCATTTTTCATGGGCAGGCGCATAAAGCCGAAGCCCAGTTTTTTATGTACTTCGGGGAATGTCATGGTTGATTCCTTGCCTTTCATTAGGTTGTGTAATATAGTTTAGCACAATCGCAGCAGCATCTCAAATAATGAGTCAAAAGGAACCGTCCCCAATGACTCAAAATAGTTGTCATTGGATACTATCCAATGATATAATAAGAAAAGAGTTGTTTCCTGAAGCATTTTGAAGAAAGAAGGAGATACGAATGAAAAAACTATTGTTATTGCTGATCATGGTCTCATTGATGATCCTGCCGCTGGCAGCCTGTGGAGGCTCTTCCGGAGGTGGCGGAGAGGCTGCGGAACCGGATCCGCTTTTGGGTGTGTATAATTCCGTGGCCGGTGAAATGATGGGCGTTACTCTCACGGGGGACGATATCAGCGGGTTTGCCGTTGAACTGAAAGAGGGAGGAAAGGCCGAACTGTCCGTGGAGGGGACTACCGCGAAAGGCACCTACACGATGGATGGGGAGACCATTACCCTTTCCGTGGAGGGCGAAGAACTGACCGGGACCCTTGCGAACGATGTGATGACGTTTGAAGATTTTATGGGCATGGGCCTGAAGCTGACCTTTGCGAAAGAGGGGTCGGATGCGGCAGGTGCCAATTACGCTTCTGAACAGGAACAGGCGATCGTGGGCAGCTGGAAGTCCACCTCAGTGACAGATGTGCTGGGGAATGAGGTGTCAGATGTTGCAGCGGATGCCTGTACGGCGGAATTCGGCGAGGATAAGACTGGCACCATCAAGGTTGGCGATCAGACCTATGGACCGTATCCCTTTGTCAGCATGAGCGGGATGTTTATGTTTGATATCGAGGAGGAAGAGGACCCGTCGATCCTGTGGTCCTACGATGAGGATGGGTTGGAGATCACCTATTCGCCCAACGGAGAAGGCTATACATTCCATATGGAAAAACAGCAGTGAAGAAAGCACTGACAGGGAGGTTCGCCTCCCTGTTTTTATTTGGAGAGTCAAAAAGAACCGTCCCCATTGACTCCCCCCATTGACTCCAACTTGAATAACAGGGCGTTCTGAGATATACTTTTATCAAGAAAAAAGGACATCCGGGAGAATCAAAAATGAGAATGAAACATAAATGGATCGCGGCGATCCTGGCAGTAGTGATGGTGTTTGCTTTCGCTTTGCCGGTATCGGCTTTTGAAAACGAAGACCAGACACAGCTATTTGAGATGCTGCAGTCCCAGACGCAGCAGGTGACGGCACCCACCGTATCCCAGACGGGAGGGGAATGGCTCATCATCGCTCTGGCAAGGAGCGGGGCACCGGTGCCGGCCGGCTATTACGACACCTATTATCAGAACGTGGAGAAAAAACTGAGAGAGAACGACGGCGTGCTGTCCTCTACGAAGAATACGGAGTATTCCAGGGTGATCCTGGCCCTGACGGCCATCGGGAAGGATCCCCGGAATGTGGCGGGCTACGACCTGACGCAGCCTCTGGCAGATTACGACAAGACCATTCGCCAGGGAGTCAACGGCGCGATCTTTGCTCTGATCGCTTTGAACAGCGGCGGATATGAGATGCCGAAGGCGGCCGCCGGGACCCGGCAGGCCACGAAGGAGATGTACCTGTCGTACATCCTTTCTGCTCAGAATAAAGACGGCGGCTTCGGGTTGGCTGCAGGGAGCGCTTCCGGTGTGGACCTGACGGCGATGGCGGTACAGGCGCTGGCCGGGATGGACGACAGTGCGAAGGCGCAAAAGGCTCTGCAAAAGGCCCTGAAGTATCTGGGGGAACAGCAGACCGGTGAAGGGGGCTATAGGGATTATGACGGGCTGAATGCCGAGAGCACCGCCCAGGTGATCATTGCCCTGCGTTCATCGGAGGATTCCTGGGCCGAAAAAGAATTCCCGGCGGGAACGGAGGGGATGCTGGATTCTCTCATGGGGTTTGCCGTGTCCGGAAAGGGCTTCAGCCACCTTCGGGATCCCCTGAGGGTCGACCCCTTTGCTTCCGAGCAGGGGCTGCTGGCTTTGACGTCGGAATATCGCAGCCGTTGGGGTACGGCGTGTTTATATGATATGACAGACGGGTTCACACCGGCCTTTCAGGATACCGTTGGAGACCCGAATCAGGGAAAGATCTTTTCCATGGCGGAAAAGGGCATCATCAACGGGAAGGCGACCGGGATATTTGATCCGACTGCAACCATGACCCGGGCGGAATTCGCCACCATCGTGGTGCGGGGCCTGGGTCTTCCGGTGAGACAGGAACCGATCTTTGAAGATGTGAGGGAAAATGACTGGTTTTACGGATACGCGGCAGCGGCTTACCGGGCCGGCATCATCAAAGGCGTGTCCGCTACCTGCTTTGATCCCCAGGGGACCATCACCCGTCAGGAGGCCCTGACTATGGTGGCCCGGGCGGCGATCCGGGAAGGCGCGGCAGGAGCGCTCCCGGCATCGGAGACCGAAAGGGTCTTGGCCGGCCTTTCGGACGGCAGCCAGGTCAGCGACTGGGCCCGGGACAGTGTCGCCCTTTGCCTGAAGACCGAATTGGCTGAACCCAGGGCAGACGGGACGATCTCACCACAGGAGAGAGTCCGGCGTTCCGAGATCGCCGGGATCATTTATAATCTGTATCAAAAGATGGAAGATGGGAGATAGAAGATGGGAGAAATCAGAAGAAATAGATTTGGCAGCTGTATAGTGACAGCAACAATGATATGGATACTGATTTTTGGATTGGCTGGCTGTGGGTCTTCCGGGGACCCGGAGACTGGGGAGCCGACCGCTTCGGAGGCGCTCTATGCCGTCGTACAGTTGGCGGTGGAGTCCGTGGAAGTTGGCAAGGCTTCCGCTTTGGACGACTTTGCGGCCGGAGATGTGACGGCAAAGACGGAGAGCGGGGAAAAGGAGAAAGCTTCCTCCCAGGAGGGATCCGCTGCGAAGAATGCCTCCGGCAGCACGACCGCGAAGTCGGGGAAAACCACGGCAGCAGCTTCCACCGGGCAGAGCTCAGGAAGCACCGATACCACTTCTTCCGAAAGCTACGGGAAGGGAACGCCCACGCCTCAGCAGAAGAGTGCCGGAAAGGCCACCGGGCAGACGGCCCATTCCTGTAGCATTTCCGTGGAGTGCGGGACCGTGTTCAACCATATGGACGATCTGACCGCCGGGAAGGCGGACCTCATCCCTGCCGGCGGGGTGATCCTGCCGGATACCACTGTGACCTTCTCGGAAGGGGACACGGTCTTTGATGTGCTGAAAAATACCCTTCGGAAAGAGGGGATCCTTTTTGAGTTCGAGACGACGCCCGTGTACAACGGGGCGTATATCGAGGGCATCGCCAACCTTTACGAATTCGACTGCGGGCCCTTGTCCGGGTGGATGTACGCCGTGAATGGCAGTTTTCCCAATTACGGCTGCAGTTCCTGCAAGGTGAAAAACGGGGATTCCATCGACTGGATCTACACCTGCGACCTGGGTCGGGACATCGGCGGCGGGGACGCCGGCGGCCAGAGGGAGAGGTGAGGAGATGCACAGTTTTGAACGGTTCCATCCCATCGTGAATCTCACCTATTTCCTGGCGGTGATCCTGTTTTCCATGATTTTTATGAACCCGGTGTGCCTGGGGATCTCCCTGGGCCTGTCTTTTCTGACGGCTATCGACATGAAGGGGCGTTCCATGCTGGGGTTTGGGCTGAAGGTGCTGCTGCCGGTGATGGTTCTGACTGCGCTGATCAATCCGGCTTTCAACCACCGGGGCGTGACCCTGATCACCTACCTGCCGGGGGGGAATCCCCTGACGCTGGAGTCCATCCTGTTCGGGCTGGCGGCTTCCGCCATGATCGGTTCGGTGATCTGCTGGTTTTCCTGTTACAACCGGATCATGACCAGCGATCGGTTCATTTATCTGTTTGGCCGGGTCATCCCTTCTTTGTCCCTGATTTTCTCTATGATCCTGCGGTTCGTGCCCCGGTTCGGGGCCCAGATCAAGCGGATCTACGGTGCCCAGAAAGCCCTTTACGGGGAAGAGGGAGAAAACCTTCGAGGCCGGGCCAGATCCGGGCTGCGGTCCTTCTCTGCCATGATCGACTGGGCATTGGAGAATTCCATCCAGATCTCCGACAGTATGAAGAGCCGGGGATACGGACAACGCAGACGAACGGCTTTTTCGATCTTTACCTTTGAACGCCGGGACGGGGTCAGCCTCCTGTTGATCCTGGCGCTCAGTGCATATATTCTAGTGGGGAAAGGACTGGGTGCAGTAGACTACCGGTATTTCCCCGATTTTCAGGCGGTGACCGGAGGGGTCTATACCGCCACTGTTTTTCTGGCGTACGGGATGCTGTGCGCGTTCCCTTTGCTCATCGACATCCGGGAGAGGATCCAATGGAACGTTTTAGAATCGAACAACTGACATTTCAATACCCCGGCCGGAAGGAGCCGGCCCTTCAGGGGATCGATCTCACCGTGGAAGCCGGGGAGTTTTTGGTGCTCTTCGGGGCCTCCGGGTGCGGCAAGACCACGCTGCTGCGGCATTTGAAGCCGGAGCTGATGCCCCATGGCCTTCGGAAGGGACAGGTCCGGATGGATGGCGCGGTGCTGGAAGCAGGCGAATCGGCAGGACGCATCGGATTCGTCCTTCAGGATCCGGAAAACGGCATCGTCTGCGATAAAGTCTGGCATGAGTTGGTCTTCGGGCTGGAGAGCCTGGGGATGGACCAGTCAGACATGCGGGCCAGAGCGGCGGAGACGGCTTCCTTCTTTGGGATGGAAGAGTGGTTTTATCGGGACGTGAATACCCTGTCCGGCGGTCAGAAGCAGATCCTCTGCCTGGCGTCGGCCATGATCCTGCAGCCGGAGGTGCTGGTGTTGGATGAACCCACCAGCCGGCTGGATCCCATCGCCTCGGAGGAATTCCTGGGTGCTCTGAAGAAGGTCCACCAGGAACTGGGGACCACCATCATCCTGTCGGAGCATCGGCTGGAAGAGGTAATGCCCCTGGCGGACCGGGTCCTGGCCATGGAAAAGGGG
>CADBSL010000213.1 GCA_902797345.1 uncultured Eubacteriales bacterium | reverse complement strand
TTCTTTGAATGGTTGGAATCATGGTATCACAGGCGGGAACCGGTGTCAATGAAAGCCCCTCAGGAGTATCTTGATCCCGGCGCCCCAACGGTCTCGGAGACGTTGGGGCCAGGCTGATCCCGGATCCCCCGATTGAAAAGGCACCCCCGCCTTCTCATACAGAAAGGCAAGTGCCCACCCCTTTATTCGGGGCGAAACACTTGCCGTTAACCACAACTATTCACGAAAGATGAGCGATTCTCGGGGCAGGCGGACATTTTAGTATTTTTCTCCACTTTGTCCGCCGATCGATTTCTTTAAGCCAAGTCGATGGGGGTTCTGCCTAAAAGCTCTCGCCATGACTGTCGGACAAATCGCCCCCTTCCCGGAGTTTGTCCGCCGGTTTACTTCGGCTTCGTCCCGGCAGGAGCCTCTTCACCTGGCTCCTGCTCCGGGGCAAGCGGACATTCTGCTCATTGCTCTCATTTTGTCCGATAATCGACCCTTCCAGGCCAGGCCAGCGGGAGCTCCGTCTAAAAGCTCTCGACGTGACTGGCGGACAAATCCCTCGTTTCCCGGCATTTGTCCGACATTCGACCCTTCCAGGCCAGGCCGGCGGGGGCTCTGCCTTAAAGCTCTCGCCATGACTGGCGGACAAATCCCTCGTTTCCCGGCTGTTGTCCGATTATTCCGGCTTCATCCGCCCCGGCAAGATCTCCTTGCTTCGAGCTTACAGGATATTCTCACATAACCGCTGCATCAGGGTTGCCACCTGAGTTCTCGTGGCATTGCCCTTCGGATCCAGCGTAGTGTCGGTGACGCCCTTCATCAGTTCCGTGGCCACACACCAGTTCATGGCATCCAGCGCCCAGTCGGACACGCTGTCCAGGTCGGCGAATCCGGACAGATCCACCGCATAATCATCGCCTTTCTTGCCCTTGAACTCTGCATATCTGGCCAAAATCGTCGCCATCTGCTCCCGGGTGATCTTCGCGGTGGGAGCGAAGGTTGTCTCGGACATTCCCTTCACGATCTCCTTTTCCGCTGCCCAGTTCACCGCCGATTCATACCAGGACCCGGCTTCCACGTCGGTGAAGGAAGAGGCCGCTGCTTCCGGCTCCCCTTCCATCCGCCAGAGGATCGTCACGATCATGGCTCTCGTGGTGGTGTCATTCGGCGCAAAGTGGGTTTCATCCACACCTTTAATATAGCCGTTATCGTAGCAGTAATACACCGCGTCATAGAACCAGGAGTCCTCCGGAACGTCCACAAAGGGCCGATTCACAAGAGGCACATCTCCGTCTTCGATGATTACCGGGGTAACGGTAACTTTAGATGCCGGCATTTTAAAGCTATAGGTACCATCGCCATTATCCGTCACTTCAATCTCCTTGCCGTCCTTGTCGGTGACAGTGACGCTGTCCACCTTATAGCCCTCGTCGGGGGTCACTGTAACGGTTACAGTTTGGCCCACCACCGCATTCTTTGGGGAAACTGTCACCTCTGCATTGTCCATCTCAGCTGGCGAGATGACAGGGAAGATGGTGGAACCGCCTCCGGAGGGGGAAGGCGTTGGGGCGGATTCGGGAATCGTGACGGGCACGGAAAGATTCGTCCAGCCTGCCAGTCCTTCCTGGGCTGTCACGGTCACTGCAGCACCACCGTTGACAGCAACGCTTACGCTGCCGGCAAACACATAGCCGCTATCCGGTTTGAGCGGGAGAACCAAGTTATAGGTCTGCCCAGCTTGGAGTGTGTCAACACCATTCTCCATGTCCCATAATGCGTCGGCCGCAATGGTATAGCCCATATCTGTCGTCGAAACACTGATCGGATCGTAGATGCTTGCACCATCGCTAGGGATGTCGATGGTAAAGGTTGCGCGCTCAATTACAGTGGCGAACTCAGTGGGTGTGATGGAAAAGTACACTCTTGCGCTCCCGTCGTCCTGCGCTTCGCTCTTTACAAAGGTTCCCCCGGTGATAGTCACATTCTCGCTGGTCAGGAGCGGCAGACTTTCACCGTCCGCCGGTATGATCAGCGCATAACTGTAATAGGGCGTGCTTGCCGCAAACGTTCCCTCGAAGTACCGGAAGGAATCCACCGCATCTATGCTTATGCCGTAAAGATCACCCACCACCAGATACTGGTCATTCCCGCCGGATATCACCGCGCTGTTGCCGATGTCGTGTGTCTTCTCCCCGGCCTTGGGTGGTGTAACGGTGAAGGCGATGTTGATACCTCCCGCCTCATTCGGCACAGCCTCCACATAACGGTAGGTGCTATTATAGCTTCCACCGGAATAATCGCTGTTTGTGGCGTAGTCATAGGGCTCCAGACCAGCGCCGTCTGTGCTCGTCGTGCCGCGCAGCGTTGTGGCGCTGTCCACCTGTGCGGCGGAAAAGTTCCCCCCGCCGTAGAAGAGCGGCTCCCAGCCTTTGCTGACAAGCTTGCCGCCGGTGACCTTCAGCACGTCCGATGCGTTCTTATTCAGAGAAATGCTGTAGGGGTTATGGGCTGGGCCACTATTCTCAGCGGGACACTCGACAGTGACAGTACCGCCGGTGATCGTGAGCGAACCCACGCGCAAACCGCCGTTTTCGGGGGAATCACCCGACATATTTGCCCGGATTGTCAGCGTAGCTTCTTCCCCGCCTGAAAGCACAAGATCCGCACCAAGAGCATTGACTGCTCTGCAATAGCCGGAAGAATTCCGGGCGGTAATCGTATTCGTGCCGGCAAAGGAGATATTGAATTCGCTGGCGCCGTCGGGTACATAAATCGTGTTCGTAATATCAGCGGCACCGTCGATGCTGGCATTTTTCAGCGTTAAGGTGTTCGTTTCTGGATCATAGCGGGCTTCGCCGCCATCCGTAACTGTCACCCCGCTAATCACGGAGAGGTCC
Organism: uncultured Eubacteriales bacterium; assembly: GCA_902797345.1. Classification (GTDB taxonomy): domain Bacteria; phylum Bacillota; class Clostridia; order Peptostreptococcales; family Anaerovoracaceae; genus RUG14258. The sequence continues at coordinate 3,071 of CADBSL010000213.1, read as the reverse complement.
TCCGCATTCGCGCTGGTCACCTGGGTCCCGGCGACCCAGAGGTCGTATTCGGTGACCAGGGGTGCGGTATAGATGGTTGAGATATATTTGTAGGTACTTAGTTTTTCTGGCTCATATGGTCCAATTACACTAATGTCACCAACGGAGGATGCCGAAGCACTAACACCTTTTCCCAGAGTGAGCGTATAACCAGTGCAGAAAGCATTGGCTGACCCGCGGATTTTCACTTGGCCGCCATTTATCGTCAGATTCGCATTACCGAAGCCATAGCCAGTGTAATCGGCGGGAGCCGCGCCCTGCACGTCAAATGTTCCACTGTTGATGGTAACATCGCCATGCGTCAGGATTCCATAACTATTCGAGTTATTATGGCCGTAGGCCTTTATCGTTCCTGTACTGTTGAAGGTGATGCCGCCCTTCCAGGTATGAATGCCATAACTCCAATTCGTGCATTCACCGCCGTTGGCTGTCAGCGTGCCCGCGCCCTGGATTGTGATACTGCCTGCCGATTGATTCGTGATTCCGTAGCTGTTGGGATAACTTGAACCTGATGCCTTCCCTCCGTTGACTGTCAATGATGCACCTTCGGTAACATCAATGACAAGATTGACCAACGGAGGGGAAGAAAGAAATGAGCCCAATTCTCCCACAGAGATTCCAGCAGACTCTGCACCGTGAGTATCCGTTGTCCGCGTTACACTGTCAGTGACGGTGTTCGTGCCGCTGGCGGAAATGGTTAAGGTGCCTGTGCCGGTGTACTGGATCGCAGCGCCGATCTGTCCGGGGGTGGTGTTGTTGATCGTTGCTCCGTCCAGGGTCAGGGTGTTGGTTTGAGCATTGTAACTGACTGAACCCGTAATGCCTGTTCCAGTGATATTATCTGCGTTCTCGCTGGTCACCTGGGTCCCGGCGATATAAAGCGGATATCCATCCTCCGCCGCCTGCGCTACCATCATCCCCATGGGCATCATGGACAGTACCAGCGCCAGCGACAGGAATATGCCGAATAGTCGTTTTTTCATGGTTTTCCTCCTCCTTCTTCATTTTTATTTATTGCAGTTTTCGTATAACATAAACCCCTTTATACTAATCATTATATAAGAGGCTTCTTCTCGACTTCAACGGTGGACAACTTTTCCTCATTGCAAAAAAGATGTCCGCTTTGGAATCTATGCTATACTGAAAAAAACGAAGAGGAGGTGCCACCATGTTGTCTGAACGGATCACTGCCCTGTTCTCCCTGCTGCAGTGCAACAACACTACGATCGCCCGGTTCGCAGGGTGCTCGCCGGGGAATATTTCGAAATTGAAGACCGGGAATCGAGAACCAAAGTCTGACAGCAAAACCATCGCCGTATTTGCGGAAGGGGTCTATCGTTATGCGGATTACGAGAATCTTCTGCCGGCATTGGCGGAACTATGCCACGCCGGGGATACCGATCGAAAGGCCCTGATCCCAGCGCTGATCCGGTGGCTGTATGATACGGAAGAGGTGACGCTTCCGCAACGGTTCCTCACGCCGAAAAGCAAGAAGACAAAATCCCGGCAGCTCCGGCGCTTTGGTGAACGGCTCAGCCGGGCCATGACTCTGCTGGAGCTGTCCAATGTGCAGCTGGCGACACAGTTGAACGTCGATGTCTCGTTGGTGAGCCGGTATCGGAGCGGGATCTACTCTCCCCACCGGAACATCCGGCTGTCGAATGAACTTGCCCGGGCGCTGGTGGATCGGGCGGGAAAGACCGGACAGACGGCAGAAGTAGCGGCTCTTTGTGGAACGGATCCGGAGCACCTCGACCCGGAAGCATTGGCATCCTGGCTCTATGATACTTCTGAGGATCAGGACAGTGGCAGGATGGCCGAATCCCTCCTTCAGTATCTGGAGGAGCTTTCCCCGGACACCGGTCTGCCCTTTGCCTCTCCGGAAATACCGGAGGTGCCTGTCTCTTCCCACTACATCGGGATGGAGGGGCTGCGTTCGGCCGTCATCCGGTTCCTCTCCGATGCCGCCAGGGAAGGGGGTACCCTGCTTTTGTACTCTGACGAGCCCATGGAATGGATGACCGGGGATCGGGGCTATTTTGCTCTTTGGGCTTCTCTGATGGTGAGGTGCGTGAACAACGGGGTGAAGATCCGGATCATCCACAACGTGGATTGGGAAGGGGAAGAGATGACCGATGCCATCAAAGGATGGTTCCCCCTTTATACCTCCGGGATGATCGAACCCTACGTGTTCCGAAAAGTCCAAAACAATCGATTCTGTCACACAGTGTTCCTGCGGACCGGTGCCGCCTGCATCCACGGTTTTTTCCCGTCTTCCAGCGGGGGATCCCGGTGGTACGAATACATCACAGACCCGGAGCGACTGGAAATGCTGAAACGGGAATACACCGCCATGCTCTCCGACGCATCGCCTTTCCTGAAAGTATATAATGAAGACTCCAAAGAATCCTTCCACCGCTTCTGCCGGGACAAACAGGGCGAGCGGACCCTGCTGACGGAATTCCCCGTTTTCACCATGCCAGAAAAACTTCTGTCCCGGATCCTTTCCCGTGCAGGTGTCGAAGCAACCCGTAAGGAAGAGATCCTGGTCCTTTATCGGGGACTGCGGGAACAATTCATGTCCTCCCTTCGGGATACCCCAACGGACATGCTTTTCTACCCGGGAGAAAACGTTCCGCCGCAAGGGCATCTCATCCCTTTCGGGATGGAGTTGATGGACCTCTCCATCTACTACACCCGGGAAGAATACGACGAACACCTGACCGCGATCCAGGACCTGGTCCAAGGGGAAAAGAATTTCCACCTGACCCTTCTGCCGGACTCGCCCTTCCGACGGATCAACATCGTCCTGCTCACGGACGCCGTGACGGTTTTGAGCAACCAACCACCTTATGGGGCCTTCGTGTTCCAAAACCCTGCACTGACCCGTTCTGTTTCCGATTATCTGTCGCAGCTGACACAGATGTTTGTTTCAGACCGGCGCACCACAATAGAAGCTCTCCAAAAAATGAAAGATCCCTCGGCTTTATAAAACCGAGGGATCTCGCTTTGTCTGTGATTATTTTGTTTTC
>CADBSL010000212.1 GCA_902797345.1 uncultured Eubacteriales bacterium | reverse complement strand
GTGCTCTCCCAGCTGAGCTATGCCCCCATGTGGTAGCGGCGAGTGGAGTCGAACCACCGACCTTTCGGGTATGAACCGAACGCTCTAGCCAACTAAGCTACACCGCCACAAGGCTGACTTTTTAATCAGCAACAATAGTTATTATACGCATAGGGCCTTACTTTGTCAAGGCTTTTTACATAAATAATCGATGAAATTCGGCGGTCGAAAATCTATTCCGGCCGCCAAATATATTACTTATAAATGAGTCAGGATCGTCATCTCCGGGAAGATCTTCCGAAGAAGCTTCACCACTTTTTTCTGCTGTTTTTTATCGCCCTTTTCAAAGCCTTCGAACTCCGTTCCTTTTTCGGGTCTGAAGGGTTCCACTACCACCAGGTCCGGTTCCAGATCCATCAGGAATTCGATATCTTTCGCCAGGATCTCTCCGGTCTGGTAAGGCCACCCCACCGTGACCCCGGTGCCGATCTTCATTCCCGCTTCCCGCAGGATCGGGAGCATCCGTTTTCTGAAATCCGGATAGGATTCAATCGTGTGAAGTTTGGCGAAGTGGTCTTCATCCGCAGAGCGGTGGAACAGAACATACCCGTCCAATCCCGCTTCTTTGTATGCAGCATAATCTTCAAAGACCTTTTCTCCTGCCGCAAGATACAGTTCACTATCCGGGCAGTCTGATTTGAATCTTTGGATGATATCCACGTATTTCTCCCGGACGAAGAACAAGTCTGCTCCTCCATACAGGAAAAACCGCCGGATCCCTTTGTCATAGGCTGTTTTCAACTTTTCCAGGATCTCATCCGGCGTCATCCGTTCCCGCTTCAGATCCCAGTTGTTCCGGCTTCTTTCGCAGTACAGGCAGCTGCCGCTGCAATAGCTCGTATAATCCAGGCAGAAAAACTCATCATCCTGCACTTCTGGTTCTTCTCCTTTTATTCCGTTGATGACGCTGCGGATGATCTCCGCCTCGTCCGGTCTGTATGTTAACGCCATTCTGTCTTGTCCTTCTTTCTGGGTACAGTCCTATAGTATTTTACACCGGGATAACCAATACTGAAGGCCGTGATCAATTCTTCATGTTCCTTCAGCCCGATAAATTCTTTCAGGGAGGGGTCCTTGAGCACAGCACGAAGCAGGAACCCGATGTAGCAGGTCCCCAATCCCATACTCCTTGCCACCATTTCCATATTGGCACAGGCTATGGCCCCGTCGATGGGCGGAGTCAGCTTATTATATTTGGTATTGGCCAGAACCACCACCACTGCAGGCGGATCGTAAAACAACCGATCGGTCCCTTCCTCAAAGTACTGACGGTACATATTCTTCCACATATGAGAATAGGCCACCATCGCTTTGGGGGAAGCCGGATCGCTGAGATAATCATCTGCCAATGCACTGAGGGCCTTCAGACCTCTTTCTGTCAACTCTTTCAGGTCTTTATCAAAGACCACGAAACGGATCTCCTGAGAGTTCATCCCTGTCGGCGAGATCCTCCCCACTTCCAGGACTTTCTCCAGGATTTTGCGATCGATCTTTTCGTCGCGGAAGGTACGAATCGTTCGCCGGAAGCGAAAGGCATTCATCAGGTTTTCTGTATCCAACCTGCAGTCTTCCGCCGTCATCGGAACGACTTCCTCCTCTCCGGTCAGGGGCGTGACGGCACCCACCGGGCAGATGGCCACGCAGTGTCCGCAGTCAAAGCAGGTCTTGTTTGTCGGGACCGCTTTCCCTTCCACTACATGGATCTCACTCAGCAGGCAATCCTTTTCACAGGCTCCGCAGCCGATGCATTTATCCGGATCAACTTTTACCATGATCTATTTTCCTTCTTCCGCCATTCTGGCTTTCTCTTCCAGTACATCTTTGAAGGTGTACAGGCCCGGTTCCTTGCCCTTCAGGAAGAGCATGGCATCCAACGCGCCCTGAGCATAGGTCGACCAGTTGTAAGCACGGTGGGTGATTTCCAACCGTTCCCCTTCACGGCCAAAAATGACCGTATGGGTACTGGAGATATCTCCGGCTCTCACTGCGTGAAAACCGATATGTCCTTCTTCTCTGCGGCTGTTTCTGCCGTAATCGGCCACTTCATTGAATTCCTGGCCCCGGACATCGGCGATGATCTTTCCCATTTCCTTAGCCGTGCCGGAAGGTGCGTCATTCTTCGTCCGGTCATGCATGTCGATGATTTCCACATCCGCATCATCCAGTACCTTCGCCGCTCTTTCCACGAAGTCGTACATCAGATTCGTGGTTTTGGAGGTATTTGCCGCCATCAGGATCGGGATCTTCCGTGCCGCGTGCTCGATCCGTTTCACATCGATATCCTCAAACCCGGTGGTGCCGATCACCAGCGGTCTCATATACTCAACACATTTTTTGACCGTATCCATCGTACATTCCGGTGTCGTAAAGTCGATAACACCCTCTGCGACCGGAATACACCATTCCAGTTCATCGTAAAGAGTTGCACCGACAAATCCGGTTCCGGTGGCTTTGCCGATATCCTGACGGACATATTCTCTTCCTCTCGGAACGACGCCGCCGACGATCATAAAATCTCTTCTTCTCTTTAAAGCTTCCTGGACCAGTAATTTGCCCATTTTGCCCGCAGGGCCCATAATCACGATTCTCATGGTTCGTCTCCCTTCTTTTCGTTCAATGATTGCCTAAATATTGTATCATATCCGGCCCGGATATTCAACCGGGCCGACCCTTACAGCGCCTTTCCGATGTCCCGGATCGACTCTTTGACCAGTTCACGGAAAAATGGAGCCACCCGGTCTGCCGTTTCCTGCACTTCCTCGTGGGTAAGCGGGGTCTCAGACAAACCGGCCGCCTTATTGGAGATGCAGGAGATCCCGCAGATCTTCATCCCCATGTGGTGCCCGGCTACAGCTTCCACCGCCGTAGACATCCCCACTGCGTCTCCGCCGGCCATAGATGCCATCCGGACTTCTGCCGGGGTCTCAAAACTGGGGCCGGTAAACTGGACATAGACTCCTTCTTTTAGTGCGATGCCCAACCGCCCGGCAGCTTTTTTGATGACACTCCTCAGCTCATGATCGTACAGATCGGACATATCCGGGAAGCGGGGCCCCAGTTCTTCGATGTTCTCCCCGATCAGTGGATTCGGGACAAAAGCCATGATCTGATCCCGGATCAACATAAAACCTCCCGCATGGAAATCCAGGTTCGCTCCGCCGGCAGCATTGGTGAGAAACAGGACCTTCGCCCCCATCATTCCCATCAGCCGGGTAGGAAGCACCACATCGCTCATGGCATAGCCTTCATAATAGTGGACTCTGCCCTGCATGATGACGACTTTGACCTGGCCGATCTTTCCAAACACGAACCGGCCTTTGTGTCCAACGACTGTAGAGACCGGGAACCCTTCGATCTCGCTATAATCCACGATGGCCTCTGCCTCGATCTCATCCGCCAGTGCTCCCAGACCGGAGCCCAGGATCAAGGCCACATCCGGCACAAAATCCGTTTTTTCCCGGATGCAGTCATAGGCCTTTTTCAGCTTATCATATTCTTTGCTCATTTTATCTCCTTTTTACAGTAAGTTCATAAAATACTGTTCATAAGGGTTCTCCGCCGTGGGATCGTCTTCATTTTCATCAAACTTATAGCCCATGTTCTTCAGGAACTGTTCCTTGTCCTCCACGATCTCCCAGCCGTATTTCCCGGACTGCACAATGTGCTCGTCACACATTTTATCGAACCACTCTTCCCATTCTTCCTTCGTGTCAAAATCCGGCATTTCCAGGTTGAGCCTTCCGACCAGACTTCCCAGAAGGGTCAGCGGGCCTTCCCCTAAAAAATCAGCAGGTTTTCCCATATTCTTTCCTCCTTACAGCTCACTTAATATCCGTTTTCTCGACCGTTCGGTCTCAAACTCTACTTTTTCGATGTCCAAGGTGGTGAATTCACCGTTGTTATATAAGATCTTTCCGTCGCAGATAGTCATTTCCACATCACCACCATCCGCAGAATAGACCAGATTATCCGTCATGGAATGGACCGGTTTCATGTGGGGCTGATCGATATCCAAAACGATCAGATCCGCTTTGAACCCCTCTTTCAACAGTCCGCAGTCCGGACGGTTCTGGGAAAGGGCCCCGGCCCGGGTCGCCGCAAACAGTCCCTGCTCCGGCGTGATCACCGTCGGATCCAGGTGCTTCGCCTTCTGGAGAAGCGTAAAGATCTTCATTTCCTCAAACATGTTGGTGTTGTTATTGCTGGAGACGCCGTCCGTGGCGACCCCTACATTGATGCCCTTTTCCAGCATCTTCTTCGCATCGCAGATCCCGCTGGCCAGCTTCAGGTTGCTGACGGGACAGGACGCCACCGTAACGCCCTTTTCGGCGAAGATGTCGAAATCCTCTTCCTCCAGCCACACGCAGTGGGCCGCTGTAGTGGGGCTTTCGAACATCCCCAGATCCAGAAAATACTTCGCCGGGGTCTTGCCGTGACGGCTTTTGCACTCTTCGTGCTCCTTTCTGGTCTCGGAAAGGTGGACATGCATGTTGGCACCGACGCTCTTACTGTATTCGGCGAATCCCCGGACCACCGTCGGGTTGGAAGTATATTCCGCATGGACCGCCATATCGATCCGTACCCGGTCGTCTCCGGCTCCATGATAGTTTTCAAACAGATACTTGGAGTTGATGTAATCCGGCAATTCTTCCAGTTTCTTTGTGGGATCAAAGCACACCAGTCCCAATCCGATATTGGACTTCATTCCGGTCTCCAAAACGGCTTTCACAATGCTCTCTCCCTGCATGTACATGTCCGTAGTGGAAACGATGCCGAACCGAAGCATTTCCGCGATACCGGCCTGCATCGAATAGTATACGTCCTCCGGTGTCAGATGTGCTTCGAAGGGAAAGATCATCGTCGTCAGCCAGTCATTCAGGTTCAGTCCTCCGCCGTACCCCCGCAACAGCGTCATCGGCGTATGTGCGTGGGGATTATAGAATGCCGGCATCAGGAGCCTTCCCTGCCCCCGGATCACTTCTCCGGTAAACTCCTTTGGGCGTTCCGGACCGATATAGGCGATCCGGTCCTTTTCAACAGACACATATTGGTGTTCCCGGACCTTCATTTCCTCATCCAGGATGCTGATATCTTCAAATAACATAGATTCACCTCTTTATCTTCTCTTTGGAACTATGGTATCACATTTGGTCTTTCCACACAATCAAAAATCAGCAGACAAAAGTCTGCTGATCTTCTATCGATTTCTTTATGCGGTTTCCTCATTTCCGGAGACCTTTTCCTTGGGGACGCGCTTGCAGTTGACCTTGTCGATCCGCTTTTCATTGGATTCCAGTACCTTTAGCTGCAGTCCCTCCAATTCCACTACAGGAGCCTCCCCCTTTCCGGGGATCCGTCCCAGGATCTCGATGATCACACCGCCAACTGTATCGGATTCGTATTCATCTTCCGGGATCTCGATATCGAAAAGACGTTCCAGTTCATCCATGGAGACCCAACCCGCCAGATCGTATTCATCGTCACTGATCCGGTTGATTTCTGCCTCTTCATTGTCGAATTCGTCCTGCATATTGCCGACGATGGATTCCAACAAATCTTCCATGGTGACGATGCCGAAAGTCCCCCCGTATTCATCCACCACGATGGCCATCTGAATCTTTTGCTCCGTCAGATCCGCGAACAGGTCGCTGCACTTTCTGGAGAAGGGCACAAAGAAGGGCTTGCGCATATAATCCGAGATCCGAAACTGCTTCCGGGCCTCTTCATCCTTCGTCAGCAGCACCAGAAGATCCTTGACGTACAGGACGCCCACGATGTCATCGATGTCCTCTTCATAGACCGGCAAACGGGAATACCCCGTATCCAAAGCCTCCTCCAGGACTTCCTGAAGGGAATCCTCGATGTTGAGTACCACGCAGTCCGTCCGATGGGTCATGATCTCCGATACCGTCCGGTCATCGAATTCAAAGACGTTATCGATCATCTCTTTCTGCGCCTGATCCAGAGAATCCTCCTCGTCTTCATCCATTATGTTCTTTATCTCATCTTCTTTGGAAGAATTCTCTTTCTTCCCTCCAAACAATTTACCGAAAAAACCCTGGGAAGTTCGACTTCCTCCCGCATCTGAATCCATTGTAATCTCCTTTCAAAAGACCATTGAATAATTAAGCAATATTATAATAGCGGACCCATGTCTTGTCAATATATTCAGTAAAATACTGGAACTTACTGCTGACGGCTCTCCGCTCTCCGGGCCTCGGTAGCACCGTATTTTCTTTCATAATACTTGTACATCGCAGCGGACAGGATCGTGTGGCTTACGAATAAGATGATCCCGATCACGATGATCAGCACCGAGTTCACAAAGGTCCCGATGGTCACCACCCCGGCATAAGCGATGGTCATGATATCCTCCACCGTTTTGGAGGATTTCTCCTTTGCAACGATCTTGTAGTATTCCCGGTCTTTATGCCTTAACCCGGTCTCCCGGATCAGCAGGCTGGCTCCCAACAGGAAGTAAGCGATGAATACGATGATCGCCAAAATGATCTTCAGGGGTTTCGGCATGGCGAAAAATACCTGCAGAGCAGACAATACCACCACCACCAAAGCTTCCACATACAGCACCCACTGATGTTTGAAATACCATTTTCTTAATTCTTCATACTTCGTTCTCATTTCTGACTCCTTCTATTCCGTAACGCACAGATGCTGCATATCCGCCGGCATCTCTGCGGTGATTTCAACTCGTGTATTCTTTGTGGGGTGATCAAAGCTCAGGGACCAGGCGTGGAGCGCCTGCCGTCCGATCACCTCCGGCCTTGCTGTTCCGTAAAGGGAATCCCCGGTCACAGGGTGGCCGATGTGAGCCATGTGGACCCGGATCTGATGGGTCCTGCCGGTCTCAAGGGTCAATTCCACCAGTGTCCGTTCTCCCTTCAGGATATGTATTCTTTTGTATTTTGTGATGGAGGGATATCCATCCTCCCGGACGCACCGGCCCACTTCATTCTCACCGATCAGCCCGATGGGCAGGTCGATGACACCTTCCTCTTCCTCCAGGATCCCATCCACTACAGCCAGATACTTCTTGACGATCCCGCCAGTCTTCATCTGCTGTTGGAGCTTCTCCTGAGAGAAGGCGTTCCGGGCCACGATAAGAAGCCCGGAGGTATCCATATCCAGCCGATTCACAAACCGGATCTTCCAGGTCTCTCCTTTTTGCTTCATATAATATGCCAGACCATTGGCGATCGTTCCGACCGCATGCCCTTTGGTGGGATGGACCACGATCCCCGGCTGTTTATTGAGGATGAGGAGGTCTTCATCTTCCATGAGGATCTCCAAGGGGATGTCCTGGGGCTCGAACCAACTGGTTTCTTCGGGGAAGTTCACCTCGATCACCTGGCCGGGCCGAACAGGCACGTTCAGCCACCGTTCTTCTCCATCCAGAAAGACGCCTCCCTCTTCTTTGAGCTTTCGGATCAGTCTGGTGGAAAAACCCATCCGCCTTTTCAGAACGTCCCGGATCTTCCATCCATCGTCTTTTAGTTGCGTTTCATATTTCATAGGAATTTCGTTTTGACCTTGTCCCAGAAATCATAACCGTTCAGCCGAAGAAGCTGTACCGTTTTATCGGAGAAGGAAACCGAAATACCTGTGATATCCTCAAAATTGTATTCCTTCCCGTCTGCCACCACCAAAAGGGAATTTTCATAAGTGAATTCCGGGACGATGTTGATGGTGATGTCCGGGGGAACCACAACGCTGGAGGTAAAGGACCGGAAAGCCGTCGTGTTCATCGGTGCCAGAGGCGTGATCTGCAGCAGATCTACCCTGGGATCCACGATACATCCACCCAGTGCATAGTTGTAAGCGGTACTTCCGGCGGGGGTCGCCACCAGGATCCCGTCGCCGCTGAACTTCTCGACAAAATTGCTGCCGAGGCTCATGTTCAGGTGGATGGAGCGGGATTTGTCCGCTTTGATGATGATCTCATTCAATCCCTGAAGCTTTACCGTCTCATTTCGGGTGTGTACTTCAGCCTGGGCCACTTTCATAGTCTGTACGACGTAATTGCCTTCTTCATAATCCCGGATAAAATCATCCAGTTGATCCGGCATCAGTTCCTGGAAAAAACCCAGGTGTCCGGTGTTGACACCGATGATGGGGATCTGAGGGAAATGATAATACCGAAGGGTCCGAAGCAGCGCCCCGTCACCTCCCACGCAGAAGATCAGTTCTGCGGCCGGGTCAAACTCCTCCGGGACCGTGTAACCGGCCTGGGTCAGTTTCTCCGTCAGGATCCCTTTGATCTCCTGGGATACCTGATTATGATTTGCTGTGATATTGATTACTTTCTCCATGTTACAATTCCGCCGGATCCTGCAGCAGCGCCTCCAGTTCATCAAGCAGCGCGCCAAAGACACGCATCGCATTCTCCACCGGTTCCTTCCGGCTCATATCTACTCCCGCGATCTTCAAAAGCTCGATCGGGAAGTCCGAATCCCCGCTTTTGAGGAATTCGATATAGTCCGCCACGGCCGGCTCGCCTTCCTGTTCGATGCGTTCCGTGATCTTCAGCGCCGCAGAATACCCGGTCGCATACTTATATACATAGTAGTCACTATAGAAGTGAGGGATCCGTGCCCATTCGATGGAGATCTCTTCATCGTATTCCACCTCAGGACCGTAATACTGTTTATTCAGTTCCAGATAGGTATCACACAGCCATTCGTTGGTCAGTGAGATCCCTTTCGCCGCCGCTTCATGGGCCGCTTTTTCAAATTCCGCAAACATGGTCTGCCGGAACACGGTGGCCCTGATATCCTCCAGCTGCAGATTGATCAGATACTTCTTTTCTGCCACAGACTGTGCCTGTGATACCAGGTACTTTTGCAGCAGCACCTCGTTGACAGTGGACGCCACCTCAGCGGTGAAAATGGAATGTCCTCCGTAAATAAAGGGCTGGTACATCCGCGTGTAGAAGGAATTCACCGAATGGCCCATTTCATGAGCGATGGTGAAGGCATATTTCTTCTTCCCGCTGAAATTCAGCAGCACGAAGGGGTGGCTGTCATAGCTCCCGAAAGAGTACGCTCCACTGGATTTCCCTTCGTTTTCATACACATCCAACCAGCGCCACTCTTCTCCGAAGCCTCTCTCCAGGATACTTCCGTACTCTTCGCCCAGAGGCTTCAGGGCCGTCTTGACCAGATCCACACACTCTTCGTAAGTGGCCTCTTCTTCCTTCTGATCCATCAGCGGAACATAAAGGTCATACATTTTCAGTGTGTCCACTCCCAGAAGCTTCTTGCGAAGTCCAACATATCGGTGCATCAGCGGCAGCCCTTCATGGACCGCATCCACCAGATTGGTATACACTTCTTCCGGGATGTCGTCCCCGAACAATTCCGCATCCAGGGCCGATTTATACCCTCTCAGCTTCGCCGACAGGTTCGTGGTCTTGACGTTATAATTATAAGTAGCAGCCAGTGTATTCTTCTGCTTCAGATAGGCGCTGTACATGGCCTCATAGGCCGCTTTCCTCACCTCTCTGTTCCGGGATTCCATGAACGTGATGTAATTCCCATGGGTCAATTCCACCTCTTCTCCCTCTTCGTCGGTGATCTTTCCGAACTTCATATCGGCATTGTTGATCATCTTGAAGATCTCAGAAGGTGCGGAAGTCACTTCGCCAAACTGAGCCAGGATGCTTTCGATCTCCGGCGTCAGGATGTGGTCCTTTTCTCTTCGGATGGATTTTAACATGTGGATATACACATGAAGTCCGGTTTCCTCCAGAAGGAAACCCTTCAGGGTCTCCCAGGGGATCGCCATTAATTCCGGTGCAAAAAAGGACAGGGATTCCGACAAGGTCACCGCCAGTTTCTGGGCCCGTTCGCACAAAGCCTGATACTTCGTTTCTCGGTTGTCTTCATCCCGCTTCATCCGAGCAAAAACGTAAAGATGTTCAAAGGTCCGCCAGGCTTCGCTTCTCTTATCCAGAAACTCCAGAAGCACACCGGAGCTTTCCGTCAACCGGCCCCGGTACTCCGCCAGTTCCTTTGCGGCATCCTTGACTTCTCCGTAATCTCTTTCCCATACCATGTCAAAGTTATACATGGACTCAATATTCCATTTATATTTTGGCTCGATCTCACTTCTCTGTCTGATCGTTTTTTCTGCCATTCATTCATCCTCCCTGCAAAATCTTTATGAAATCTCTTTACAGATGAAATTATAATCATTATTATTATTGTATAGAAAATCATCCGCTTAGTAAAGTGGATTTTATAGATTATTGGAGGTAATTTGTTATGGATAACAGACCCATCGGGTTTTTTGATTCCGGTTTAGGCGGACTAACCACCATCCCCTATCTGGCAGAGCAGCTGCCGGAAGAAAAAATCGTATACTTTGGTGATACAGCCCGGACGCCTTATGGCTCCAAGGCCGTCAGCACCATCCGTCAGTTCGCCATGGAGATTGCGGATTTTCTCCGTTCCCACGATGTGAAAATGATCGTCACAGCCTGCAACACCGTCAGTGCCACCTGCCTGGAACTGCTCCGTGAGAAGTATCCGGACATCCCCATCATCGGCGTGATCGAACCGGCTGCCAAAGCCGTGGCCCGGATCTGCGATCCGCAAAACAACATCGGCATCATCGGCACCAAAGCCACCATCTCCGGAGGAGCTTATGACGCAGCCATCGGCCGTCACAAGGAGGGTTTGAGCATCTATTCGGAAGCCTGCCCGATCTTCGTGCCCCTGATCGAAGAAGGGATCCTGGGCAACGAGATCACAACGCTGGCGATCAAATATTACCTGGATCGTTTTATCTACAGCAACCACATCGACACTCTGGTGCTGGGCTGCACGCACTATCCGCTGATCCGGGATGAGATCGAACGGCTTTATCCCGGCCTCACCATCGTAGATCCCTCCCAGGAAGTCATCGGCACCATCGAATCCGTCCTTCGGGAAAGGGACATGCTGGCGAAGGGCTCTTCTTTCGAAAACACCTTTTATGCCTCCGACCTGTCGGAAAACTTCATCAACATGATCAATACGATCTTTGAGGAATCCCAATTCAAAGTCGCTTTCAAGAATTTCGAATTATAAAAACCCGGCATCAGCCGGGTTTTTTACTGCAGATATTTCTTGTTATCCTTCAATGACTCCATATCGAAATCATCATCTACCATCTCTTTCAGCGTTTCCATATCCAATTTGGTCTCGCTGAGGACCCGGGCTTCCTGCCGGGCCATGATCTCTACTCTCTCTTTGGTCAGCATCATCATCATCAGCGCCTTCGGATCCCTGGCCTCTTCATTGGTCACAGCGATCTCCACCGCCTCTGCGATATTGCAAACGAAATCCGTCCGTCCCAGGGTACACTGGACCTCTCCGTAGTAACCAAACCACTGGGAAAACACTTCAAATAACAGGGACGCCTTCCGGCGGGCCTCCGGACTCCGATCCCGGCTGTTGTCCCCCAGGATCTCCCGGATATCATCCACCAGTTTCGTCAATACCATCAGGATCGATGGCTCATACTCCACGATGCCCTTCGCACAGTAGTTCCGGAAGTCTTCCGTCAGATCCACCAGGTCGGGGATCTTTCCGATCACTTTTTCCCGGACTCCCGGCGAAAGATCATAATAGTAATTCATCAGCGTCAGAAACTGCTCCGGACGACGGACTTCCACCCAGTCGCCGATCTGCAGGATCTGTTTCAATTTCTTTTCCGTCATTGCATATACCCCTCCTCATTCTCGTAATCCACTCCGTCTATGACCGGGTCCACCGGATCGATCAGTGTCATCTTCGGGTCATCGTCCGCCAGGTCCAGATAATCTTCCTCTTCATCGTCGATATACTCTTCGTATTCGTCGTATTCCAATCCCATTGCACCTGAATAATCAAAACGATAACTGCCTTCCGAAAGTTTTTCCATCCTTCCCATGATCAACGACTCGCAGACGCTGGCAGGGAATTCTCTTCCTTCATTCAGATCCATGCACAACACACTTCCCGGTTCCCGATACCATTCCCGGAAACGGAACAGCTCCGACGCAGCGCGCTCCTGCCGTTCTTCCCGGATCAGATAATTCATCATTCCCTTGAAACTCCTTCGGTAAGATGAAAGGAATGAAAAGAATTCAATACAGTCTTCACTGATACCGGCCATGATCTCTTCCAGGTACTGATCCATCATTTCCCGGATCTCATCGGCAGTCACATCTGCAAAAAGTTGGTGGAAAACATCCTCCGGCACTGACTCATCCAGCTCCATCACCGAGCAGAAACTCTCCAGATAAGACATATCTTCCAGATTTTCGATTTCCATTTTCTTCAACCATTCATCCATTTTCATCCATTTTTCTCCGTAATAATTTCGCCATAATTTTGATTTCCCGAAGGAATTATGCTTTATATTTTTCATTCAAAAACACGAATAAAAAAACCTATTTTCTTTTGAAATATTTGTTGATTTATCGACAACCTTTGTGTATAATAATGTCACGACATAGAGATGTCGCCAAGATTGCAATTATCAACTTCTATACACTCTCTTATTCCTGAAAGAAGATGCTTATGCATCTTCTTTCTTTTTTATTTTATGCCTTACAGTTTTTCCATGATGTAATTTGCATACTGTTCGCCAGTCGCTCCGTCGCTTCTGCCGGTCATCACATACCGGCCTTCTGCGGCACAGTCATCGATTGCTTTATACAGCCGGTCCGCCTGCTCCTGATAGCCGATGTGGGACAGCAGCATCGCGCCTGCCCGGATCACGCTGCAGGGATCCGCATAGATGTCTCTGCCCTCTTCCACCATTCTGGGAGCGCTGCCGTGGATGGCTTCGAACATACAGTAATGTTTCCCCAGGTTCGCGCTGCCGGCAGTGCCGACTCCGCCCTGGAATTCCGCTGCTTCGTCCGTCAGGATATCCCCATACAGATTCGGCAGGATCAATACTTCAAACTGGGTCCGTCTCTTTTCGTCGATGAGCTTCGCTGTCATGATATCGATGTACCAGTCGTCTACTTCGATCTCCGGATAATCCTTCGCTACTTTCTTGCATTCCTCCAGGAATTTGCCGTCGGTGGTCTTGACCACGTTAGCTTTGGTGACGATCGTCACCCGTTTCTTGCCGTTTGCTCTGGCGTATTCAAAGGCCAGACGGGCGATCCGTTCCGCACCGGGTGAGGTGCAGACTCTGAAGTCGAATGCGATATCATCGCCAATATTCACGCCCTGGCTCCCCAGTGCATACATGCATTCCGTGTTTTCTCTGAAGAAGGTCCAGTCGATCCCCAGCTCCGGTACCTTGACAGGACGGACGTTTGCGAAAAGATCCAGTTCTTTTCTCATGGCCACATTGGCACTCTCCACGTTCTGCCACTTGTCGCCCTTTCTCGGTGTGGTGGTGGGGCCCTTTAAGATGACGTGGCACTTTTTCAGTTCTGCCAGCACGTCATCCGGGATGGCCTTGCCGGCCGCAGCACGGTTCTCGATGGTGCAGCCGTCGATGACCTTAAATTCCACCTTGCCTTTTTTGACTTCATCCGCCAACAGGTATTCCAGCACCCGCTGCGCCTGAGCGGTGATGGCGGGACCGATCCCATCTCCGCCTACCACGCCGATAATGATCTTATCCAGGGCTTTGTAATCCACAAAGTCCTTATCGTTTTTCATTTTTTCCACACGGGCCATCTGCTGTTTCACGATGGCTTCAAATTGTTCCAGATATGCTTCCATTCTAGTTTCCTTTCATCATATTGATCTTACCGCCGGCTTCGATCATGGAAGTTTCCAGATCCTGCAGGTTCGGCAAAGCTTCGTATTCTTCTCCTGTGGTCAGGTTTCTCACCTTGATCACTTCATTTTTTACCTGGGCCGGTGCATCTTCGATCACCAATTCATCCAGCAGGCTGATCTTGTCGTAATCCGCCGGGTCCTTGAAAACCAGCGGGATGATGCCGCTGTTAATCAGATTGGAGCGGTGGATCCGGGCAAAGGACTTCGCCAATACGAATTTGATCCCCAGGTACAGCGGTACCAGAGCCGCATGTTCACGGCTGGAGCCCTGTCCATAGTTTTCGCCGCCCACGATGACGCCGCCGCCATTTTCTCTGCAGCGGGCCGGGAACTCACTATCGATCAGCTCGAAGCAGTAATTGGAAAGGTGCGGGATATTGGAACGATACGGCAGGAGTCTGGAATCCGACGGCATGATATCATCAGTAGTGATATTATTCCCCGCCTTCAGCACGACTTTGCCTTTCACTTCCTGAGGAAGCGCGATATTTCTTGGGAAAGGCTTGATATTCGGGCCCATTTCCACATCTGTATTCGATTTATTGGCATCTCCGGGATAAACGAAGAAGCTGTCGTTGAATTTGAAATCTTCGTACGGATCGATCACCGGCAGGGTCTCGCCGCTGGTCCGACCGTCGGTCAGATATCCGTTGATCGCAGAGATCGCTGCGGTTTCCGGGCTCACCAGATAAACCTGTGCGTCCTTCGTCCCGCTTCTGCCCTTGAAGTTCCGGTTGAAAGTCCGGAGGGATACAGCGCCGGATTTCGGGGACTGACCCATCCCGATGCAGGGACCGCATGCATTCTCGATCACTCTGGCACCGGCATCGATGATGTCTGCCAGCGCGCCGTTCTTGGACAGTTTGCTCAGGATCTTGCTGGAACCCGGGGAAATCACGAGGCTCACATCTTCATGGACCTTTTTGCCCTTCAGGATCGCCGCTACCTTCATCAGATCCGTGTAGGAAGAGTTGGTGCAGCTTCCGATGGCGACCTGATCGATTTTGATCTGTCCGATGTTTTCAACAGAATCTACATTGTCCGGGCTGTGGGGTTTCGCCGCAAAAGGAACCAGTTCCGACAGGTTCACTTCCAGCACCTCATCATAGACTGCATCCTTGTCCGCTTCCATGGGAACGAAGTCCTGTTCGCGGCCCTGGGATGCCAGGAATTTCTTTGTATTCTCATCGCTCGGGAAAACGGAGGTGGTAGCTCCCAGCTCAGCTCCCATATTGGTGATCGTAGCACGATCCGGCACTGTCAGGTTCTTCACACCTTCACCGGTATATTCCACGATCTTGCCGACGCCGCCTTTGACCGTCAGCTGCTGCAGCACATAGAGGATCACATCTTTCGCGCTGACCCAGGGTTTCAGTTGCCCTGTCAGGTGAACATTGATCACTTTCGGTACGGTCAGGCTGTAGGTTCCCTTCGCCATAGCTACCGCAACATCCAATCCGCCGGCTCCGATGGCGATCATCCCGATGCCGCCGCCAGTGGGCGTATGGCTGTCGGAACCCAGCAGTGTCTTTCCTGGGATGCCGAAATTCTCCAGTTGGAGCTGATGGCAGATGCCATTGCCCGGCTTGGAGAATACCACGCCGTGTCTCTTCGCAACGCTTTTGATGAATGCGTGGTCATCCGCATTCTCAAAACCCGTCTGCAGGGTGTTGTGGTCGATATATGCCACCGACAACTCGGTTTTGATGCTGTCCACTTCCATAGCCTCCAGCTGCAGGTAAACCATCGTCCCTGTGGAGTCCTGTGTCAGTGTCTGGTCGATTTTGATGGTGATCTCATTCCCGGCCTTCAGTTCCCCTTCTACCAGGTGATTGCCTAAGATCTTGTACGCTAAAGATTTGCCCATATGCCTCTCTCCTTTTCCGTTACACTTATACTTACAATTCAACAATTTATTATATAATAAATCTGACTGGAAATCAAACCCGACACCCGAATAAATAACGGCCG
>CADBSL010000211.1 GCA_902797345.1 uncultured Eubacteriales bacterium | reverse complement strand
TCGCCGCATTGACCCCGGCGGGGATCCGGTATCAGATGATGGACAGTTTCCTGTACTACTCCATGCCGGAGATGACCCCAGAGATCTCGCCGCTTTTGATTGTCTACTCTCTGCTGGCACCGCCGCTGATCGCCGCTATCGTAAACACTCTGGTGATCCGGAAGCGTCTGGGCCGACCGCCGCTGGCCCTTTTGAGAAATGAACCGAAGGCTTCCCGGGCCCGGCAGGTTCGGCTGAAGGAGATGGGCTTTCTTCGGATGTTCCGGACAAGGCAGATGCTCCGGGAAGTCCGGGCCTCCCTGACGGTGGTCTTCGGGTTGTTCCTGTGCCTGCTGATGGCCATGATCGCCATTTACTGCTACGTATACTGCGACAAGGTCAACGACCGGATGGTGGCGGACACCCACTACGAATACATGTATTCCTATAAATATCCCACCGAGACCGTTCCCCACGGGGGCTATCCGGCGGTGGCAGAAAACCTCTCCAAGAGTTTTGGAGAATACGAATTCGACGTGACTCTGCTGGGGATCACCTCGGACGATCCCTTCTTTGACATCGAAGAGATGCCGGACAATGCGCAGGAAGTGGTGCTGGGGTCCTCCTTCGCCCGAAAGTACGGGCTGAATACCGGAGACGAATTCACCGTAACGGGCGGAGACAACGACCGGCTGTACGGTTTTAAGGTGGCAAGGGTCACCGAGTACTGCCCCTCCCACATGATTTTCATGGACATCGACGCCCTGCGGGATCTGTACGGATTGCCGGACGATTATTTCAACGTGGTCTTCTCCGATAAAGAGTTGAACATCCCGGGGGGCCGGCTCTACAGCGTCACCAGCCGGGCAGACATCCAGCGCTCCGCCGGGGTCTTCTCGGATCTGATGCGGCCCATGGTCATCGTCATGTCCGCCGCCTCTGCGCTGATCTTCCTGGTGGTGATGTATCTGATGATGAAGATGATGCTGGACCGGTCCGCCTTCCACATCTCCATGGTGCGGATCTTCGGCTTCCGCCCGAAAGAAGTGAAGAAAATGTACCTGGACGGGAACTTCTTCGTGGTGGCAGTGGGGGCGCTGATCGCCATCCCCCTGACGAAACTCATCATGAACGTCGTCTTCCCGAAATACCTGGTGGCCAACGTGTCCATCGCCTTCGAGCCTTCCTTCCCCTGGTACTACTACCCCGGGATCTACGGCATCATCCTTTTGATGTACTTCCTGATCAGCGGGCTCCTTATGCGCCGGATCCGGAGCATCACCCCGGCGGAAGTACTGAAGAATCGGGAGTAGAGAGCTGGAAGCTGGAAGATTCTTCGCGATAAAAAAACTCCCCAAAAGGGGAGTTTTTTATCGTGTTTGTTTAGTTTTTAGCCAAAGTATCTGTCTAACAGACCCTTGAACGCCTGACCGTGTCTGGCTTCGTCTCTGGCCATTTCGTGGATGGTGTCATGCAGCGCATCCAGGCCCAGTTCCTTGCACTTCTTTGCCAGAGCAGTCTTGCCAGCGCAAGCGCCGTTTTCTGCTTCGACTCTCTTCTGCAGGTTTTCCTTGCTGGAAGGAGAAACGACTTCGCCCAGCAGTTCTGCATATCTTGCAGCGTGATTTGCTTCTTCCATAGCAGCCTGTTCCCAGTACATGCCGATTTCCGGATAACCTTCACGGAAAGCTGCTCTGGACATTGCCAGATACATACCAACTTCAGAACATTCGCCGGCGAATTCCATTCTCAGCTGTTCTACGATCTCAGGATCCACGCCCTGAGCAACACCAACGATGTGTTCGGATGCCCAGCTCAGTTCTTCGCTTTCGTCTTTCTTCACGAACTTGGAAGCCGGAGCTTTACATACGGGGCACTGTTCCGGAGCTTCCGGACCTTCAGCAGTATAACCACAAATAGAGCATACCCATTTCATATCAATTACCTCCTAAATAAAATATAATTATAATCGAATCTTTAATGACCTTCCTCAAGTCCTCTTCATTGTGCCACAAATGGCTCAAAAAGGCAACCGTTTTTATAGTCCCGAACGGACAAATTGTAGACCGGCAGTTTACCCTATACTTTATATTGGACCAAAGTCTGAAGTCTGGAGTCTGAAGTCTGGAGAATATCCTTCGCTTCACTCAGGACGATCAATAACAATGCCGATCCAAGCCCGCAGGCCGAAAACTCTTTTTCTTAAGTCTCCGGACTCAAGTCTCAAGACTAAACATTAAACCGGAACAGGATCACGTCGCCGTCCTTGACCACGTATTCCTTTCCTTCAGAGCGCACCAGGCCCTTTTCCTTCGCTGCAGTCATGCTGCCGCAGGCGATCAGGTCGTCGTAGGCTACGGTCTCTGCCCGGATGAAGCCCCGTTCAAAGTCGGAGTGGATCTTCCCGGCCGCTCCCGGCGCCTTCGTGCCCTTCTTGATGGTCCAGGCACGGACTTCCGGTTCTCCCGCCGTCAGGAAGGAGATCAGGTCCAACAGGCTGTAAGACGCCTTGATCAACTTGTCCAGACCGGACTCTTCGATCCCCAGTTCCTCCAGGAAGACGGCTTTTTCCTCGTCATCCAGCTCCGTCAGCTCTGCCTCCAGCTTTGCGCAGATCACTGCCACCTCGGAGTTTTCACTGGCGGCGAATTCCTTCACTTCCTGCACCAGAGCGTTGTCTTCTCCGTCCGCCGCATCCTCTTCCGACACGTTGGCCGCGTAGATCACCGGCTTATAGGACAGGAGGCACAGGGATTTCACGAATTCTGCCTCGTCCTCCGACAGGTCCATCGTCCGGGCGGACAAGCCCTGCTCCAGGACGGCTTTGACTTTATTCAAAATATCCAGTTCCTTCTGGAGGCTCTTGTCTCCCTTCAGGTTCTTTGTGGTCTTCTGGATCCGACGGTCGATCAGCTCGATGTCGGAAATGATCAGCTCCAGGTTGATGGTCTCGATGTCCTTCAACGGCCCGATCTTTCCGTCCACATGCACCACGTTCTCGTCTTCAAAGCACCGCACCACGTGGATGATGGCGTCCACTTCCCGGATGTGGGACAAGAACTTGTTTCCCAGACCCTCGCCCTGGGAAGCGCCTTTCACCAGACCGGCAATGTCCACGAATTCGATGCTGGTGTGGACGATCTTCTTCGAGTGATACATATCGTGCAGGACCTGCAGCCGTTCATCCGGTACCTGTACCACCCCAACGTTGGGGTCGATGGTGCAGAAGGGATAATTCTCCGCCTGGGCACCTGCCTTGGTAATCGCGTTAAAAAGGGTGCTCTTCCCCACATTGGGAAGGCCGACCATACCTAATTTCAT
>CADBSL010000210.1 GCA_902797345.1 uncultured Eubacteriales bacterium | reverse complement strand
TTTTACAGGAGGTCAATGAAATGAACGAAATCAATCACATCGAACAAAAGATCCTGAACCCGCCGAACGGTGTCGCTATGCTGGTCCTGTTCATCCTTCTCAGCATCTTTTCCGTGCTGGGATTTATCGCCGGCTTGGTTTTCGGCAGCTTTATCCTGGTGGCAGTTTGCGTGCTGCTGTGGATCGTGTTGCCCTTCTGCTTCGGAGGGCTGCGGAGCGTCCGCCCCAATGAAGCTCTGGTCCTGACTCTTTTCGGGAAATACCATGGGACCATCAACAAACCCGGCTATTTCTTCGTGAACCCTTTCTCCCGCTACAACAATCCGGCCTATGATGCGCAGATGGCCAGCGGTACATCGGAGTCCTCGGAAGACCTGAAGTCCGCCCTCTTTGGCGGGAAGTCCGGCACCCGGACCACCAAGAACAGAGCAAAGAAGACCATCTCCCTGAAGCGGTCGACGCTGGACAACGGCACCCAGAAGGTCAACGATGCCCTGGGGAATCCTGTGATTATCGGCGCTATCGTGCTGTGGCACGTGGAGGACCCGACGAAGGCGGTCTTCAATGTAGAAAACTATACGGAATTCCTGTCGATCCAGACGGATACGACCATCCGGAACACCGCAAGGCTCTATCCTTACGATGTATTCGATGACGGGATGGGGGAAGATGGAGACGGCAAGGCCGAACAGACGCTGAGAGGCAGTGCCCAGGAGATCGCCGTGAAGATGAGGGACGAACTGGCGGAGAAGGTCGCTTTTGCAGGCCTCGTCATCGAAGAAGTCCGCATCACCCACCTGTCCTATTCGGAGGAGATCGCAGCGGCGATGCTGCAGAGACAGCAGGCTTCCGCCATCATCGCAGCACGGGCCAAGATCGTGGACGGCGCCGTCAGCATGGTGAAGATGGCCATTGACAAACTGAACGAAGATGATATCGTCAACCTGGATGAGGAGCGCAAGGCTCAGATGGTCTCCAACCTTCTGGTAGTCCTTTGCGGCAATAAAGATGCTCAGCCCGTCGTCAACAGCGGCAGTATCTATTGATGACCGGCCGAAACGGGCACAGAAAGGTAAACCACAGAATCGACAGAACTGGGGATGGATGTTACAATGAGTGACAATAAAGAATGGGAAAACTTAAATGAACAGGAAGCAAAGCTTCTGGCCCGAAAGGCGAAGCTGGACGCAATGGAGGAAGAACTGAAGGCCCGGGAGAAGGAGCTGAAAGCGAAAGATGCCCGACGAAAGCAGGTCTTATTGCGCCTGCCCGAATCACTGTGGAAAGACATCGCCCGGTGGTCGGAGGAGGACTTCCGCTCCATCAACGGCCAGATCGAATACCTTTTGACCCGGTGTGTGAGAGAGCGTTATGGAAAAACAGAATAACGAACCGAAAGGAGAACCATTATGAAACCACTAGTGACCTATTTCAGCGCCGAAGGCCATACCGCCCGGGTTGCCAACGCCTTCGCCGAAGCCATCGGAGCGGATGTCTTTGAGATCGTTCCGGAAAAGCCCTATACGGCGGCGGATATCAAATGGACCAACCCCATGGCCCGCTGCAACCGGGAAAAGCTGGGGAAGAAAGATGTGCCGGTGGCGGAAAGGATCGTGACCTTCGATGACTACGATACGGTGTATATCGGCTTCCCAATCTGGTACGGCGGGGCTCCGAATGTGGTGAATACTTTCTGTAAGGAATACGATTGGACCGGCAAGACCGTGGCCATTTTTGCCACGTCCGGCGGCAGCGGGATCGGAAAGACCCAGGAAAAGCTCCAACCGTATCTGAAGGGCGCGGACATCAAAGGGGCGAAACTGATCCACAGCGCCGCTGAATTGGAAAGCTGGGCAAAAGAATAATGGCAGAGCAACTGACGAAGGACTTATATAGGCTGGACATCCCTCTTCCGGGAAGCCCTCTGAAAAATCTGAACAGCTATCTGATCAAAGGCGGAGAGGGTCAAAGGGACCTTCTCATCGATACCGGATTCCATTGGGAGGCCTGCCTGCAGGCCCTGAATAGGGAACTGGAGGCGCTGGATGTGGAGGTCGACAGGATGGATGTTTTCCTGACACACCTTCACAGCGACCACGCGGGGCTGGCCACGGAGATGAAGAGGAAGACGAACCGGATCTACATCAGCAGCGTGGACGGGCCGGGGATCGTGGCCGCCAAAGACCCCAAGTGGGAAGGGTGGTACGACCGGTTCCTGAAGGAAGGGTTCAGCCGAGAAGAGATCGACGAAGTGAGAGGATATGCCCCCTCTCAAAACGGTGCAGCAGAGGAACTTTGCGAGATGGAGCTTCTGGAAGACGGAGATGAACTGATCGTCGGCGACCACCGTTTGAAATGCATCCTGACCCCGGGACATACCCCGGGACATATGTGTCTGTACGAACCCCGGGAGAAGTGGCTGTTTTCCGGGGATCACGTCCTGTTTCACATCACCCCGAATATCTGCCGGTGGCCCATCCGAAAGGATTCCCTCGGCGATTACCTGGAGAGCCTGAAAAAGGTCCGGGATCTTCCTGTGGAGCTGCTGTTTCCGGCCCACAGAGAGGAGACCGGCATCTTATCGGAGCGCGTGGATGAGCTGCTGGCCCACCATGGACGGCGGATCGACAATACGATAGAAGTGTTGGCGCAGTCCCCCGGGGCGAACGCCTATGCGATCGCCGGAGAGATGAAGTGGCGGATCAGCTGCAGGAACTGGGAAGAGTTCCCCCTGACCCAGAAACTCTTTGCCGTGGGAGAGACCCTGGCCCACCTGGATTATCTGGAGCAACGGGGCAGGGTGACAAAAGAGGAGAAGGACGGCGTATGGGTCTATGACCTGGCAGAGGATGCCGGGGAAAACGGCTGCGGAAAAGCCTCCGACTCCATGAAGGGCACGATCCGGCTGACAACGGATCGACTGGTTCTGCGCCGCTATATTCCAGAGGACGCCGAAAGGCTTCATCGGGAGTTCGGCGCAAAGGAAGAGATGACGAGATACAGCGGCTGGGATCCGTATGAGACCCCGGAGATGGCCCGGGAAACGGTGGAGCGGTTCATCGCCGCGTATGAAGAGCCGGATTTCTACGGGTGGGCCATCGAAGCGGAAGGACGCCTGGTGGGCACCGTTGGGGCTTATGATCATGATCCCGCGGCGGGGTCCATCGAAGTCGGGCTCAGCATCGCCCGGGACTGTTGGGGAAAGGGCTACGCCACCGATGCTCTTCAGAGAGTGTTGGAGTACCTGACCGCCGAAGAGGGGCTCCGGACCGTGACAGCCTGGTGCGCAGAGGAAAACGTTGGCTCGGCAAAGGCCATGGAACGGGCCGGGATGACCCGGACCGGAGAAATACCGGAGGCCCTGACGGTGAATGGGAAAACGTACACGAAACTGGAATACGGATTCCGAAAACCCAGGGTATAATGAGGTAAATCGAGGCTGAGAGCCGGGAAATGATGGATAGAGAAAGAGATCATTGAGGTGACGGGATGGAACCGAAGATGAATGTTCAAAAGCTGAAAATGCTGTATTTGGCAAAGCTCTTCATGGAGGAGACGGATGACGAGCACCGGCTGACGGCCCAGCAGATCATGGGGCGGCTGGCAGACTGGGACATTTCCTCCAATCGAAAGACGTTGTATGAGGACCTGGCGCTGCTGCAGGAATTCGGATTGGATATCCAGAAAGTACGGCGCGGGAAAGATTGGTTCTATTACCTGGGAGCCCGGGATTTCGAATTGCCGGAATTGAAGCTGCTGGTGGATTCGGTCCAGTCCGCCAAGTTTATGACGGAACGGCGCTCCAGAGAATTGATCGAAAAGCTGGGGATGCTGGTGAGCCGGTACCAGTCCCGATATCTGCACCGGCAGGTGGCCATTTCCGGACGGGTCAAGTCCGCCAATGTGAACATCTACGATAATGTGGACAAGATCCATGATGCGATCAATGCAAACCGGCAGATCCGCTTTAAGTATTATCAGTGGAACGTTCGGAAGGAAAAGGTCTACGGACACGACGGCAGGTGGTATCACATCAGCCCCTGGGCGTTGATGTGGGATGATGAGAATTATTACCTGGTAGGGTATGACGAGGAGGCGGAGGAAAAGCCCCTGCGCCACTACCGGGTGGATAAGATGGAATCCCTGAAGATCACAGAGGAACCCCGGAAGGGGAAAAAGGACTTCCGGGAATTCGATCTGCCCCACTACACGAAGAGCCTTTTCGGCATGTTCGGCGGGGAGGAGAAAAAGGTCTTCCTGGAGGCAAAAAACAATATGGCGGGGATCCTGATCGACCGGTTCGGGAAGGACATCTTCCTGGTGCCTGTCGATGAGGATCACTTTAGGACCCAGGTGGACGTGGCGGTCAGCAATCAATTCTTTGGCTGGATCTTTGCCCTGGGCGGCGATATCCGGATCACCGGGCCGGAAGATGTGGTGGAGAAAATGCGCCGGGAAGCGAAACGGCTGAGCGAACAGTACAAAGAGGAATAGATTTCCCGGAGAAGTGATAACAGTGAAGAAAAGGAGAGGGTGTTATGCCGCGTTTGTCTACGAAGGAGAATAAGACGGTCTACCAGCTTCAGAGAGAGGAGCTGGGACTGAGCCGGGAGAAGGCCGGCGAGCTTTTGGGATCGATCACCCCCGAACGGATCGAGCGGATCGAAAGCGGGAAGTACACGGCTCACCCGGACGAAGTGATCCTGATGGCGGAGAAATATCAGGCTCCGGAGCTTTGCAATTACTATTGTTCCAACGAGTGTGAGATCGGCCGGCAGTATGTGCCTCAGATCAAGATCAAGGACCTGGCCCAGATCGTGTTGGAAATGCTGGCTTCGCTGAACTCCATCGAAAAGCGAAGGGAACGGCTGATCGAGATCACGGCGGACGGGAAGATCGAGGGGAATGAAGTGGAGGACTTTGTCCGGATCCAGGAGGAACTGGAGCGGATCTCCGTGACGGTGGAGACTCTCCAGCTCTGGGCGGAACAGAAGGTCGCCTCCGGTGAGATCGATATGAAGGCTTATCAGAGGGCCCGGGATAAAGCTGAATAAGAAAACGGATTTTACGGACGCTGCGGGATCGACCCGCAGCGTTTTCTCATTTTTTGAGGGAATAAGGGGCGCTATTTCCCGTTTATTGTTCTTATCTCCCTTCGGCGGTGGCCCTATAATAGCCACAAGGGGGTATGCCTTTTGAATACAAAAGAAAGAATACGGATCACTCGGTTATTGAAGAGTATGAAACGCCAGCCGGAATACGCGAAGCGGATCGGTCTGGAAGTGAAGGAAAGGAGATGCCATGAAAACATCGTTGAAAATACTGCTTTTAGTTGGAGTCCTGATGTATGTCTTTTCTCCGGCGGACCTGTATCCGGGGCCGATCGATGATCTGATCGTGATCGCGCTGGGGATCGCAGCCAAACGGGGAATGCTGACGAAGAGGGTTTGAGGATGAGAACACAGGTGAATAAAAGGGGACTCTTTGCGTTCTGCCTGATGCTGGCATCCATCGCATTGGTGGTGTTTATGATGCAGCTTCAGGTGGACCCGGCAAAGGGGGTGGAGCAGACTCCGGTGGCGGAGAAGAAGGCGGTGAACAGGGTGCTTCCTGTCTCACCGGAGGACCTGTTCAGCCAGGCGGAGAAGTACGAGGGCGTCGAGGATCATTTAAATGCGTTAAAAATGCTGGCGAA
>CADBSL010000209.1 GCA_902797345.1 uncultured Eubacteriales bacterium | reverse complement strand
GTCCCTGTGCGCCATCACCAATCCGTCCACCAACTCCTATCGGAGACTGGTACCGGGCTTTGAAGCACCGGTGACCATCGGTTATGCGGTCTCCAACCGGAGCGCTGTCGTCCGGATCCCGGCTTATGCCAAGGCACCGGATGTGAAGCGTTTCGAACTGAGAAACCCGGATGCGACCTGCAACCCGTACTTCGCTTATTCTGCGATCCTGATGGCGGGTCTGGACGGCATCAAAAACCAGATCGATCCTCACGAAGCAGGATGGGGCCCCTACGACTTCAACCTCTTCGAACTGTCCGACGAAGAAAAGGCCAAGATCGAAGGTCTGCCGGCCACTCTGGCGGAAGCTCTGGACGAACTGGAAAAAGACCATGACTACCTGACCGCCGGCGGCGTATTCCCGGAAGAACTCATCAAAAAGTTCATCTCCATGAAGAGAAAGGACAACGAAGAGATCCAGAGATACCCCAGCCCGATGGAATTCCTGAAGTATTACGATCTGTAAGAGACTGAAGTCTTAAGTCTTGAGTCTTAAGAGTGAAAAATCAAATGAAAAGCAAAAAACCCTGCAAGTTTTTGTTGTCTTGCAGGGTTTCGTTATCTTTTCTCCAGACTCTAGACTCTGGACTTCAGACTCTAAAAATCAAACTCAAACGGTTTGTTCTTTGCGTAGATCTCTTCGTAGATCTCTTCCGCCCGCTTCCAGTTGATGGTGTTCCACCAGTGATCGAAGTATTCGGCACGGCGGTTTTCGTTTTTCAGATAATAGGCGTGTTCCCATACGTCCAGGGTGATGATGGGGGTGAAGCTGGCATGAGCCACTTCCTGATTTCTCTGGGTGATGATCTGGAGCCAGGACTGAGGCGTCGCAGCCAGGTGAACATACCCGGAACCGAAGAGCCACAGGGCCATTCTCTTGAATTCCGCCTTGAAAGCATCCAGAGAACCGAAGTAGTCCGTAATATTTTCCAGCAGATCTCCTTCCGGTGCACCCGGGGAATTCGGTGTCATGCTGGCAAAGTAAAGCTCGTGGTTGTAGATCCCGCCGGCATTCTGCATGATGGCGTCGCGGATGTCTCCGGGGATATACATTTCTTCCTGGAAGAACTTCTGGAGTGTCCAGTTTTTGTATTCCGGGTTTTCTTCGATGACCTTGTTCAGGTTATTGACGTAGTTCTGCTGGTGTTTGGTGTGGTGGACTTCCACGGTCCGAGCGTCGATGTGGGGTTCCAATGCATCAAACTCATAGCCCAGAGGCGTGAGCTCAAAAGGATAGGTCTTCAGTAAACTGTTATTCATAGAGGCTCCTTTCATTTTATCGTCCAGTCGATTTCCGGCTGACCGTTATTTCTTAAAAATTCATTGGCTTTAGAGAAGTGTCTGCACCCGAAGAATCCCCGGTAAGCCGACAGGGGACTGGGGTGGGGAGCAGTCAATATCAGGTGCCGGGGGTTCGTGATCAGGGCCTGCTTTGCCCTGGCGTTGGCACCCCACAGCAGGAATACGATGGGATCCTCCCGGTCGTTCAGGTGACGGATCACCGTATCCGTGAAGATCTCCCAGCCTTTTCCCCGGTGGGAATTGGCGGCGCCGGCCCGGACCGTCAGCACTGCGTTCAGCAGCAGCACTCCGTTCTTGGCCCAGTCGATCAGACAGCCGTGATCCGGGATCTCGAAGCCGATATCGTCGTGAAGCTCCTGGTAGATATTCACCAGAGAGGGAGGCACTTCGATCCCTTTGTTTACGGAAAAGCACAGCCCATGGGCCTGACCCGGCCCGTGGTAGGGGTCCTGGCCGATGATGACCGCCCGGACATTCCGATAAGGGGTGTATTTCAGGGCATTGAAAATATCGTACATGGAAGGGTAGATGACACGGGTCTTGTACTCGCTGATCAGGAATCTCCGCAGCGTTCGATAGTACTCTTTATCGAATTCTCCCTTCAGTATTTCATCCCAGTCGTTTCCGATGTGGACCATGGCTCTTCCTCTTTGTTTGCAAATAATTACTATTATTATACACCAAATGAGGGAAAAAACGAACAGGTAAATAAAAGAATATTGAAACTTTTCCCGAGATGGGATAAGATGGAGTCAACAGGAAATGCGGAACAGAAAGGAGATGTGCGATGCCATATATCCATGTTCAATCCTATCCCAAGGATGAAGAGACGGTAAAGAAAGTGACAGAGCGGATCAATCAGATCTTCCTGGAACTTTGGGGCTGCCCGCAGGATGCCATCACCATTCGAATGGAGCAGATGCCTCCGGAAGAATGGGATGAGAAAGTGCTGAAGGGCGTTATCGAACCCAACAAGGATAAGATGATGATCTGCGG
>CADBSL010000208.1 GCA_902797345.1 uncultured Eubacteriales bacterium | reverse complement strand
GGTGACGCGTTCCAGTTCTTCCTCCAAATCAGAAATCGGAGGAATCTCAATGGATTCGTTCATCTCTCTTACTCCGATTGTCATAGTTAATCGTAAACATTATACCAAACTCCCATGTGAAAGTAAATAAAAATAAACAAATTTTGTCTATTAAGTTTTTAATATGACGTCCACTGTTTTTTCTTCCTATTATAATTTATTTTTCATTTGTCCCTCTCCCCATTGTGCATTTCGCAAAAATGTGAGATAATATTTTATTAACAGAAATGATAAGGAGGTTCTATTATGGAACAGTCACATACAACCCGTCCTCTGCATTTTGCCTATGGCAACAACCAGTCCTGCGGGGGAAAATCCGACATCGTGATCCGAAACGGCTTTGCTTACTACATCCGCCGGGAAGAAGACAAGGCGGAGATCCGGGTCTCCCCTTTGAGCGAAGGGGATAAGGTCCAGACCCTTTACATGGTCCAGGGTCCCGGAGCCCGGTTGGCCTGCCTGAATATGGTGGAGGATGAGCTGGTGTTTTATGAACACGCCGACGGGCACAGGATCGTGGCGCTGAACGTGTACAGTGCGGACCGCCGGGAGATCGCGGCGGGCTACGAGGCCAGTTCCCTGTGGATCGAGAATGATATCGTTTCCTTCGTGGAAGGAGGATTTTTGTTCTCTGTGAAGATGGACGGCAGCGACCACTTTGAATACGACCTGCCCTTCTCTCTGAAGGACCGGATCATCAGCTACAACGGAAACATCTATGGTTTCGATAAGGCTACCGGACAGGTGGTGGAGATCCCCTTCTACTCGGATTCCTTCCGGGAAATGGGCTGCGTGCCCGGAGAGGATATGATTTACGCCATCATCGGCAACCTGTATTACGAGACCACCGACGAATTCGTTGGCGAAGCTGTTTGCTGCAAGCGGATCTCCGACCTGGCGGTCACCAACGGCGTCCAGGAAGCGGACCGGCTGCTGACGGCTTTTGAGCAGTATGTGATATTCAACCGCAAGAACGAAAAGGACAAGACCTTCGCCTGGAACATCCAGACCCTCCGGGTCTACAGCCTGAACCGGCACCTGGATCTGGCTCCCTGGTCCTTCACTCAGGTCCTCAGCGACTATTTGATGATGGAACAGGGCGGGAAGCTGTACAAGATCCCGGCTCCGATCTTCTTCCAGGGAAGCGATCCGATGTTCGACGACAAGTACGTGTTTGCAGAGTTATAGAGTGTATGGAAGAAAGGAGTAGAGAATGAAGAAACGAATCACAGCCATCATTTTAACGATGATATTTGTGGTGTCGATGACCTGCCTGAGTTTTGCGACCATTACCCCACACCTGAGCATCAACATCGACCCCACGGATGCCAGCTATACCCTCACCGCCACGGCGGAAGGCGCCGGCGAGGCACCGGCGTACCAGTGGTATGCATGCGGGCCCAACGGCGAAGATCCGGTTGCCGTGGAGGGTGCCACTTCCAATGTGTATGAACCGATCGTCGCGATGGAGACCAAGTATTTCTATTGCGAGATCTCCAACGGCACGGAAAGCGCCCGGACGGAGGTAGCTTCCATTTCCGACACCTCCGCTTCCAAGAAAAAGGAAGAAAACACGGTTGCGACTGCCACAGAAGGCAATGTGGTCTCCACCTTCTCCGTAGCGGGGATCGAGCCCCCGGTAGCAGGAGAGATCCCGGATCAGACCGGCGAGATCGTGACGGAGAACGACTCCCCGGGCTACTACATCCTCTCGGTCCGGTGGGACACGGAGCTGCCGACCTTTATCCCGGAGACGGCTTACACCGCCACGGTGCTGGTGAACCTGTCTGACGGGTACCAGGCAGCGGATACGATAGCCTGCTATATCAACAACAACCCGGCCACCGTCATCGGCGACCCGGCCACAGGCTCTTTTGCCTTCTACTACACCTTCCCCTCCACCGCCGTGGAAAAGAAGGAAACCAGCAGCAACCCCCTCGTTGCTCTGTGGAATACGGTGAAGGAAAAGATCACGAAGTTGCCGGCTCCTTTGGGGATCCCGGCCTGGATCTGGGGATTGGCGGTATTGATCCTGCTGATCGCGCTGATCTCTGCGGTAACGGCCCACTCCAGAGCACGGAAGTACGAACGCAGCGGGCAGGATTACCTGGATGAGCTGTATGAAGAGACCATGCGGAAACGGCAGGCCGCCCGTGAAGAGTTCGAAGAGGAATACGACGACGAATACGAAGAGGACGACTTCGAAGACGAGGAATACGAGGACGAAGAGGAACCGG
>CADBSL010000207.1 GCA_902797345.1 uncultured Eubacteriales bacterium | reverse complement strand
TTCCTGCGCGCCTCCGCCGATGCCTCCGCAGATCAGCACGCTGATCCCCTGATCGGACAAAACCCCCGCCAGGGCACCGTGCCCGGTACCGCCGGAACCGATGATCTGGGAAGAGACGACTTTCCCGTCTTCCACTTCATAGACCTTGAATTGTTCTGTATGTCCAAAATGCTGAAAAACTTCTCCGTTTTCAAAAGTTACTGCAATTTTCAATTTATATCCCTCCTAACACATAGAATTCTAACACTGATCTGGAAATCCATCAAGTGTTAGGGTGTTTCCCCATCGAGTCGGCGGTTATTTCCCATCCGGGAAGCTGGTGAAGACAGCGGTCTCCTCTTCCGGGTATCCACCGGTTTTTTTCGCCTCTTCAAAGGCTTTGATCATAAAGGACATCGTCCTCGCCAGGTTCCGCATGGTCTGAAGACCTTCCAGATCTTTCTTTACGTCTTCCGCCGTGAATCCGTGGACCTGGTTCCAGTAGGTGCTGGCAGCCACCGGCATATTGGATATAGTAAAGTATTTGTTCAGCACATCGAAACTGGCGGAGTTCCCGCCTCTTCTGCAGGTCACCACCGCCGCACCGACTTTCATCTGCTTGGAATAGGCCGTGCTGTAAAAAAGTCTGTCCAGGAAAGAAATGACCGTGCCATTGGGGGATCCGAAGTATACCGGGCTGCCTACCACCAGACCGTCTGCCTCTTCAAATTTTGAAGCCACTTCATTGACCGGATCATCTCCAAATACACATTTCCCGTTTTTCTCACAATAACCGCAGGCAACGCACCCCCGGATCGGCTGATTCCCGATCTGGATCATCTCTGTCTCGATGCCTTCCTGTTCGAACACCCGGATCATTTCCTCCAGTGCCGTCGCCGTGCACCCCTGCCCGCGGGGACTTCCATTCAGTAAAATCACTTTTGCCATTTTGATTCCTCCTTCTTTTTTACTTCTGTATTTCCTCGATCAAGATCGCGTATTCCAATTCATCGACCCACAGAGTCCTGCCGTTCTTCGTATACCGGCATTTCTTCCGGTAATGGGCCTCCCGCCGCATCCCGCACTTTTCCAGGGCCTTTTGGGATGCCTGGTTTTCCGGATTGCATACGGCATTGACCCGATGGATCCCCAAAACATCAAAACAGTATCGGATCAGCGCTTTGCCGGATTCCACCGCAAGGCCCTGCCCCTGGAATTCCTTTCGGATGAGCCACCCGATCATTCCGGTATCGGTCTGCGGATCGATAAGGATGTGGCAGCGGCCGATCTTCTCCGGCGCACTTCCCAACCTCACCATGGCGAATTCCATACTTTCCAAAGGCTCCTTTTCCCAGTCCTCGACGAACCGTGAAAGCTTTTCTTCCGCTTCCTGCGGCGTGACTGTATCAATAGGGGTGTACTTCAGGATCTCTTCATCTCCATACAAGGTCTGTATCAGGTCCAGGTCGTCCCGGGAAAAGGGCCTCAACAACATTCGTTCTGTTCGGATCTCTCTTTCCGGAGCCGGTACTCGACTTTTCTGCCTTTCGGAGATCGTCTTTAATGAGTCGATGGCCATTCTTCCCATATCCGTTTGGGCCAGACTCAACATAAACAGCGGCTTCTTCCTTACCTCCGGGCTGCCGAGGACTGCCACCAGACCGAAAAAAATGAAATGGATCTGAAGCTTCTCCGTGGGGGAAAGCGCCTCCTCCGAAATCGACAATTCTTTCAGCCAGGTTTCCTTCAGAAGATCGTAGACCAAGCGGTTCAGGATACCCGAATCACTCCCGGCGCATAACATGATCCGTTTTGCCTGGAGCATCAGCAAGGGCTCCTTCTCTTCCATGGAGAGGTTTTTCGGATCCGTTTTTTTCAACAGTCCGGCCAACAGAACTTCGCTGGCTTCCGAATCTGCCATCCTCCGAAAAGCCTGATCGGCCAAATCGTTAATATCCCTATAGTGATAATAAAAAGAATTCCGGTTGGTCCCGGATTCCTGCGATAAGCGCAGGACCGTGATAGAGGAATTACCCTCCGTCTCCAATAATCGCCAGAAGGCCCCTTCGATCTTAACTGTGGCCTGTTCGCCTTCGTGTTTTCTCGGACGAGCCATGTTGAACCTCCATTAATTAGACACTTTAACCAATATTGACTGTTTTATTATACCCCAGTCCTTTATAGAATAATAGTAGTAAATAAAGAACCAAAGGAGGAAAAAACGATGAAAAAAATCATTAACAACTGGTATACCGTATCGATCGGTCTGGCAGTGATATTTGTCTGTTTGGTATTCATGGGTGACTGGGATGCAATAGATCTGTTATTATAAAAATTATCCATTCTGCCTCTTTTATGAGGTACAAACTTCCTTTAAGATGAATCTGTAATCATACAGAAAAAGGGAGGGCTTCCTGATGAGAGAAAATAAAACAAAAGATATTACGAATATGGGTATCCTAGCGGCTTTGACCATCATTGCCACTCTGCTGATCCGGATCCCGGTCCCAGCCACACAGGGATACGTCCACCCGGGGGACGCTCTACTCCTTCTGACCAGTCTGGCCATCGGCAAATACAAGGGCTCCTTTGCCGGAGCGTTGGGGCAGGGTCTCGCCGATCTATTTGGCGGTTACGCCATTTTTGCTCCGATCACCCTTGTGGACAAATTCCTGATGGGCATCCTTATGTATCAAGGCGTCCGATTCATGATTGGTCCGGATCGAACAGCAGGAAAAACGGCCGCCGGCGTTTTCTGCATCGGATTGTCTCTGGCTGCCATGATCGGGACCTATTATCTGGCGGAATCCGCCATTTATGGCAGCTTTCTGGTCCCTCTGGCGGAGATCCCCGCCAATCTGATCCAGTTTGCCTTTGGCGCCGTTTTGGCGATCGTCATTACCGGCGCCCTTTACCGGACCCCCGCCCGAAATTACTTCGCCGTATTTCGTCCCTGATCAGATTATCTTTCCCCAGTCAAACGCCCTTAGCGCCGGTCCCCCGGCGCTATTTGTTTAACAGGGATTTTATGTTTTCCTTATCCTAAAGCTTAGTAAAATCCTGTGGTCCCTGGGGTCCACCTCTTTGCTTCTAAACGCTGAGCAGGTGTTTGCGGTTCTGCATCAGTTCTGACGTCCGTTTCCCCCAGCGAACGGTCTCGATCCCCAGTTCCTGGAGTTTCTCTGTCAACCCGAGCTTATCCGAGCACGTCAGGCAGGCAGAAAACTGCACACCTTCATACTGCAGTTTCCGGATCAATTCCCGGATATGGGGATCATGGATGATCAAAGGCTGCACGGCTCCCCAGCAAATAACGGTGACCTTATCCCACCAGTGATTCAGCATCGAGTTTTCCGCATACATGAATACCATGTATTCCGCGGTCATCGGATCCGCATTGGTCCATAAAAGATGCAGTTCCCGCTCCTGTACCTCGTTGATGGTTTCAAACGCCATGTTCCTTCCTCCTTCATAATACTCTGACAATAGTTTCTCATCCCGCCTGACCCGGCATTATGGTTAACGGTTCTACAGTGCGAATCGCTTTTTCCTATCTCAGTTTCCTCACTTTTTTCTCGATCTCCACCAGTTCCTCCTGGCTCAGTTCGCTCAAGTGCTCCATCTTATCCAGAAAAACCGTAGCCGTGATCTGTTCTCTCCGATGGACAACCTCCAGATAGTAACTTACGACTACGCCGGAGAACATAGCCGCCAACACGATTTCATATATGGTTATGATGACCGTCAGGACCCTTCCGAGCATCGAAACAGCCACAAGATCTCCAAATCCGATGGACGTGCAGGCTACGAAGGTGTACCACAAAGCGTCCCGGTAAGTCCCGATCCCCGGCTCTGCCACCAGGATCAGCAGGGCGCACAGAAAGAACCACCCCAGAAAACCAGCCAATGCCTTGTCAAATTGCGTTCTCTTTATCACGATCCATAAAAGTCGAAGTCGTTTCAATTTCGTCCTCCTTCAAATAACAGGTTCCTTGGTATCTTTTTCGATCTATACCGACCATTCTTCCTGTAATGGGCCGCCTGAAGCAGCCCGTTGCCGGATCACTGCGATAAGCGGATGTTTTCCAGTTCCTTTTCCGCGCAGCTTCGGAACAGATACTGAGCGGAGAAGTAAACATATCCGTCTGCCCCTTTGCGCTTCAGTTCCTTGATCTGCTTCGCCAGGTTGTTGTCTTTCAGCTGCCAACCCGGGTCATTCACCACTCTTGCAGCCTCTGTTTTATAAAGCGCCAGTCCTACATAAAACTTGGCGTCGTTCTTTTTCAAAGATAAAAACTGATCCAGCCTGTCGGTGAACATGGTGACGTCCGCATTCTCGCCCCACTGGTTGGACCAGTAGATCTGCGGGATCAGATAATCCAGGTATGCATCTTCCGTTAGCCAGGTGTCGATGTCCGCCCCGTCTTTCATAGATGTCCTGCTTATCAAATATGCGTCGATCCTCCCGTTCTATTCCTTGTATTATATCGTATGTACAAAAGTCCGTATGGTCATGGTGGAATTATAGCCCTACAGTTTTAAAACGTCACGGTCTTCGGTGCCTCCGTAAAGGACGCAAATGCCGCCGTGGCATCCTTGAAATACAACACTTCTGTATTGTCGTCTTCCGGGTCATACATCGCCTTCAGGTCTGGGTGCTTGTCCAACATATCTCGCTTGGCTTCCACCCGGTCATCCCGTACCAGCGTTCCTGTCAACCGCAGCCACACCTGACCGTCAAAGGCTGAAATCTCTACCTTCGGGTTCTTTTGGATCTGCCTGGACACTTCCTTAACTTTTCCGGTCTGGATGTAAAGCTTATCCTCGAAAATGTTGATGGTACCAAATGGCCGCACCCGGGGCTGATCCCCGTCCATCGTCGCCAGGTAATAGACTCCGACTTTCTTTAAAAATTCATATACTTCCTGCATGATTATCTCCTCCTATCCTACCAGGTCTGCATAGCACCACCTAAGTGGGCCGGCAGACAATTCTTTGCATACACCCGGATAGCACCTTTCTTATCCTTTGGTTCAGGCTGTACCCAGGCAGCTCTTCTCTTCGCTTCCTCTTCTTCGGAGATATTCAGGTGCAGCACACCCTTTTCAATATCGATATCGATGATATCCCCGTTTTCTACCAGGGCGATGAGCCCGCCTTCATAAGCTTCCGGCGAAACATGGCCAACGATGGCTCCGTGATTGAACCCGGAGAACCGCGCGTCTGTCACTAACGCTACCTTTTCTCCATATCCTCTGCCGATGAGCGCATCCGTGATGTGCATGACCTCTTTCATGCCGGGAGCACCCTTGCAGCCCTCGTAGCGGACTACGATGACGTCACCCTCTTGGATCTCTCCATTCAGCAATGCTTCATGGGCCAGCATTTCGTGATCATAGACCTTCGCCGGTCCGGAGAACTTCATCATAGAATCCGGCACACCCGTAGGCCGGACGATAGCACCGCCGGTGGACAGATTGCCTTTCATCACTTTCAGTCCCGGTTTATGGAACAGAGGATTGTCCAAGGTATGGATGACCACATTATGTTCCAACCGAGCCTGATTGATTCCGGACAGGAATTCGCCCCAAGTGCCTTTCGTCAGATGTGGCGCATCCAAATGAAGTACCCCCTCCAGTGCTTTCATCAAGACCGGAGTAGCACCATTCTCGTAATAATCAGAGATCGTATAAGGACCGCTGGGCATGACCCCGCAAATGCAGGGGATCTCTCCGGACAATGCGTCGAAATCATCCATGGTCAGGTCGATCCCAAGTTCGTTGGCAACTGCCAGGATGTGCAGTACTGCATTGGTGGACCCGGCTATCGCCATGTCCGCCATGATCGTGTTGAGAAGCACGTCCTTTGTGATCATTTCCGAAGGTTTCCGGTCTTCCTTTGCCATTTCAACGATCCG
>CADBSL010000206.1 GCA_902797345.1 uncultured Eubacteriales bacterium | reverse complement strand
TTTTGGTCTCATTGGTATTTCGATTGATTTCTGAGGTTCTCATTTTCTTTCCTCCCGGAGGATCTCCTCCACGGCCTTCAGGAAGGCATCCATCTGCTCTTTCGTCCCGATAGTTACCCGGTTGTACTGGGCGATCTGGGGATCGGTGAAGTGGCGGATCAGGATCTTCCGTTCCTTCAGCAGGACGTAGAGTTTTTCTCCGTCTATCTGTTCATTTTTTATAAATATAAAGTTGGCTTTGGAGGGGATGATGTCAAATCCCATCGTTTCCAGCTTTTCGACAGTGTAATTCCGGCAGTCCTGAATCTTTCGTCCATTCTCCTTATAGTAATCATCCTCATCGATGGCGGCGCAGGCGGCTGCCTGGGTGAGGCGGTTGATGTTATAGGGGTTGGTGGAGTACTTGATCTTGGTCAGGTCTGCGATGAGGCTCTCATTTCCGATGGCGAAGCCCAGTCTCGCCCCCGCCATGGAGCGGGATTTGGAGAAGGTCTGGACCACCAGCAGGTTGTCGTATTTCTTTGTGAGAGGCACGGCGGAATCGGCACCGAAGTCTACGTAAGCCTCGTCGATCACCACCACATTCTCCGGATTGGTCTTCAGGATCTCCTCGATCTCCGGCAGGGACAGAGTCTGTCCCGTGGGAGCATTCGGGTTGGCGATGATGATGGTCCGTCCCAGTCCGCAGTAGTCTTTATAGTCGATGGAGAAGTCCTCTTTCAAAGGGATCTTCACCGCATCCACCCGGTGGAGCTGGGCATAGACCTTATAGAAACCGTAGCTGATGGCCGGGAAGGCCGCCGGAGTCTCCTCTCCGCAGAAGATCATGAAGATGAAGTTCAGGATATCGTCGGACCCGTTGGAGAAGAAGACGTTCTTCGGCTCTACGCCGTAGAGGGCCGCCAGTTTCTTCGTCAGTTCTCCGCAGTCCGGGTCGCAGTAGAGCCGCAGCTTCGCGGCTTCCTCGCTGTTCAATGCCCGGATCACCCCCGGAGAGGGCGGATAGGGGGACTCGTTGGTATTGAGTTTGATGAACTGGTCCATGTTCTGGGGCTGTTCTCCCGGGGTGTATTCTTCGATATCCCGGTAGCGCCCGATCAGGAATCTACTCATTGTCCTCCTCCTCGAAGCGGATGGTCATACTCCGGCCGTGAGCCCGCAGGCCTTCCTGTTCGGCGAAGTAAGCCACTTTATCGTATACCTGTCCCAATGCGTCTTTAGTGAAGTAGCTGAACTGGGATTTTTTCACGAAGTCGTCCACCGACAGGGGGTTGGAAAACCGTGCTGTGCCGCTGGTGGGCAAGGTGTGGTTGGGGCCTGCGAAGTAGTCTCCCAGGGCCTCCGGACAGTTTTTCCCCATGAAGATGGAGCCGGCGTGTTTCACATAACTTAAATAATTAAAGGGATCGTCCATGCAGAGTTCCAGGTGTTCCGGTGCGATCTCGTTACTGATCTCGATGGCCTGCATGATGTTCTCTGCGACGATGATCTTGCCATTGTTTTCAATAGAGGGCCGGGCGATCTCTTCCCGGGGCAGGAGCGGGAGCTGCCGTTCCAGTTCGGCCTGGACTTTCTTTGCCAGTTCTTCGGAATCCGTTACCAGCACTGCGCTGGCCATTTTGTCGTGTTCCGCCTGGCTGAGCATGTCTGCCGCTACGATCCTCGCTTCGCAGGTGCCGTCCGCTACGATGAGGATCTCGCTGGGTCCCGCGATCATATCGATGGCAACTTTGCCAAAGACCTGTTTCTTGGCCTCCGCAACAAAGGCGTTGCCGGGACCCACGATCTTGTCTACTTTTGGAATGGTTTCCGTTCCGTAGGCCAGAGCGGCGATGGCCTGAGCGCCGCCGACTTTGAAGATCCGGTCTACGCCGGCGATCTTCGCCGCCGCCAGGATCACCGGGTTCACACTGCCGTCCGCGTTCGGCGGGGTGACGATGCTGATCTCACTGCAGCCGGCGATCTTTGCCGGGATAGAGTCCATCAGGACCGTAGAGGGGTAGGCCGCGGTGCCGCCGGGCACGTAGAGTCCGGCCTTTTCGATGGGCATGATCTTCTGTCCTAAAATGACCCCCTCCTTCTCGGAGATCACGAAGCTGTTTCTCACTTGCTTTTGGTGGAAGGCCCGGATGTTGTCCGCCGCTTCCTTTAATATATCGATGAATTCAGGTTCAACGATGCCGAAGGCCGCTTCGATCTCTTCTGCCGAGACCTCCAGGTCCTTCAGCTTCGCGCCGTCGAATTTTTCACAGTAGGCTTTCAAGGCCCGGTCGCCGTTTTTTCGAACGTCGGCGATGATGTCCGCGACGACTTCCTCCACGTTCACCGTGGATTCCGGCCGGGCGAAGATCTCTTCCGGGGCGACCTCGCCGTATTTATAGATTTTGATCATGATTCTTCTATCTCCTTTGCCAGTCCGTCCCGGACGGCTTCGATTTCTTTGGTTTTGAATTTGAATCCGGCCTTGTTGGCGATGAGACGGGCACTGATGGGCACGATGGTCTCAAAGGGTTCCAGGCCGTTGGCTTTCAGGGTGTTGCCGGTCTCCACGATGTCCACGATCACGTCCGACAGGTCTAAGAGCGGCGCGATCTCGATGGAACCGTTGAGCTTGATGATGTCGATCTCCCGGCCTTTCTTCGCATAGTGGTCCCGGGCGATGTTGGGGAAGGTGGTGGCCACCCGCAGGGTCTTCTCTGTGTCGTCCTTAAAGTCCGTTTTTGATGCCACCGCCATCCGGCACTTGCCGATGTTCAGGTCCAGCAGTTCGTAGACATCCGGCTCGTTTTCCAACAGGATATCCTTGCCTACGACGCCGATATCCGCCACGCCCCGTTCCACGTAGACGTGGACGTCGCTGGGTTTGACCCAGAAATAGCGGATCCGGTTTTTTTCGCTTTCGAAGACCAGTTTCCGGCCTTCTTCCTTGATGGAGGGGCACTCGAAACCGGCTTTGTCAAAGATTTCATAGACGCTTTCGCCTAAGCGGCCCTTGGGCAGGGCCACGTTGATCATGGTTTTTTCCTTGGTTTCGGCCGCTTGTCCGTCGGTTTCTTCCGGATCGGAAAGCCGTTCCAGCACGTCCAGATACACGGCGAATCCGATGGCGCCGGCGTTGCGGCCCATCTTCTGCATCAGACGGTCGTACCGCCCGCCGGACAGTACCCCGGTGGGGATCCCCTGGAGGTACCCCTTGAAAACGATGCCGCTGTAATAATTCATGTCATCGACGATGGAGAAATCCAGGTTCACATGGTCCTGAAAACCCTCGGCTTCCAACACTTCTTCCAGGCTCTTCAGTTCATCGATGGCGGCTCTCATTCTATCATTGGTGCAGATGGTTTCCAGCTTCGGGATCACCTCTTCCATTTTTCCGTAGGCGGATACCAGCACGTTCAGCTGTTCGATCAGCTCATAGGCCAGGTAGTATTCCTCCGCCAGTTTGCGGATGTCGTGGACGTTTTTATCGCTGATATATTGAACGAT
>CADBSL010000205.1 GCA_902797345.1 uncultured Eubacteriales bacterium | reverse complement strand
TCCCCATTGACTCACGTTCTTTCTTCCAGGCTGTCCAGAAACCCTTTCATGTAAGCCTGGATCAATTCCTGAAGAGTTACGTCATATCGCTCGCACATCATCTCAAAAATATCCACCGGGATCACCGCTTCTCTGCCTTGGATCCCGCCCATATACCGGCCCAATCCGAAGGCCTCGATTTTCAGTTCCACAGAATCCAGATCCGCTGTCCACAGCCGGGCGATCCGCCTCCAGCTGCCTTCGGCCCGCCGGTTCTGTACCAAGCGAAGTACCAGGGCCATAAACAGCCCAATGAGGAACATCATCCCCATGATCAGCGCCGGATTCAGGTACTCCTTCGTCAGATAGATATCTTCCCAGCCTCCATTTTCCGGGCTCACCAAATAAACCATGATAAAATAAAGAATCATATAAGCCCAATAGGGGATCAACGACACCAGCATCTCTCTTTTGGAAATGGCAATACCCGTCTCCACACATTGGAACAAAACCACCGTCATCACCGGACTGACAAGGTGCAGCCAAAAATTCATTCCCGTCAGGCCCTCCGCGAGTCCCTGGGTCGGGATGATGATCAATAGGGTTGAAAGAAGCGTGATCGCCACGCATACCGCTCCGCTGAACTGGAATAACACGATCCACCGGGGCACCAGAAACCGTTTCTCTCGGATCCCCTCTGCTGCATAGGGGATCATGAAAGCCGCCCCTACCGCCGCCATCAGATTAGACAGGACGGTAAAATACTGAAAGAGGCTTCCCTCCTCCGCTGCATAGACCCGTATCCCCCAGAACACGGCCAAAAGTGTGCAGCAAAAAACACCCACCCCGGCAATCAGGGCGATGATGCTTCGGGTCTGGTACAGTCCGATGAGGTATTCTCTATGATTCTTCCGTTGCTGATTCATTGGTTTTTCTCTTTTCCTTAAAATAGAATGGCATATAACACAGGACAACCAGGGTCGCCGCAATGAGAAGCCGTACAGCCAAATAGATCAGCCATTGCTCCTTGGTGGTCATATAGATCCCCAGCGGGTCGTCGTAAGAGGAAAAATAGTTCAGGTGGTAAGACACTCCCTGCAGCTTCATTCCCCTGTAGACCGGCTCTGTTGAGATCGAATTGGTATAGAAGGAAGTGAAATCCAACAGGAACAAACCGATCAGGCTGGATCCCAGGTGCCGAAAGCGGATCCCGCTCTCCGGACAGAAGGCCAAGTAGATCCCCAGCACGATCAACATAGAGTGGTAAATGAAGAACTGCCAGGCTCTGGGTGAAGTCAGAAAGTCCTTTGTAGTGGCAAACTCCGGTGCGATGGAACTGAGCACTACTGCGATGCCGGCGCCCAGGATGCAGGTCACGAACATGAATCCCAGCAATCGGCGGCGCCAAACGCCATCCTTCAGGATCCGGGCGATCAGGATGAACAGGATCTGCATAGAGCACAGTTCCAAAGGCAGATGCTCCAGCTTCAGATAGGGAGCAAAGGCTCCTGTCGCCTGGTACTCCAGTCCCGCCGATGTCACCACCGGCACCACCACCGGCACGATCTGGGTCTCATAGAGGATCTTGACCACCTCCGAGGCCACACCGATCACCAGACAGATGGTCAGCATTCGATCCAGTCCCGGTCTTTTTTCATAACACAGAAAGAGACCCGCCGTCACCATGGCGGTGGAGATCCCCATCCAAATAAAATGTCCTGTGGA
Organism: uncultured Eubacteriales bacterium; assembly: GCA_902797345.1. Classification (GTDB taxonomy): domain Bacteria; phylum Bacillota; class Clostridia; order Peptostreptococcales; family Anaerovoracaceae; genus RUG14258. The sequence continues at coordinate 471 of CADBSL010000205.1, read as the reverse complement.
AAACATCATTCTCCCTCACAAATACGGGGCGAAAGCCTCCGCCCCGCAGGTTTAACTATTCTGCAATACTTATTTATAAGCCCGGTACAGGAAAGTCACCACCTGGCCACGGTCGCAGGAGTCATTTGGCCCAAAGGTCGTGTCTGTCAAGCCCTTGGTGATGCCCTTTTCCACTGCCCACAATACCGGTTTGTAGAAATAATCTGAGCTGCTGACATCCGTAAAGGGATTGGCGGACCCGGAAGGCGCCGGGCTGCCCTTCGCCCGGTGCAGGAAGGTCACCACCTGACCTCGGGTACAGGTCACATCCGGCCCGAACTCTTTGTCACTCAGCCCATTGGTGATCCCTTTCTCCACGGCCCAGCTGACTGCCTTGGCGAAGTAATCCGATGGGGATACATCCGTGAAGGAGGTGCCGCTGCCTGAAGGCTCCGGCGAACCGGCGGCCCGCCACAGGAAGGTCACCACCTG
>CADBSL010000204.1 GCA_902797345.1 uncultured Eubacteriales bacterium | reverse complement strand
CTGGATTATGAATGCCGGATCAGGGGGACCATCGACGATTATTACATCGGTGATGACATGAAGCTGCGGCAGATCATGATCAACATCCTCTCCAATGCGGTGAAGTTCACGCCGGAGGGCGGATCGGTCACCTTCACGGTAGAGGAAACGGCCCGGCTGGAGGACAAGAGCACGCTGAAGCTGACCATCTCCGATACCGGCATCGGCATGAGTCCGGAGTACCTGCCCCGACTCTTCGATGCTTTCACACAGGAGGATTCTTCCACGACCAGTAAATACGGCAGCACCGGGCTGGGGATGCCCATCATGAAAAACCTGGTGGAAATGATGAACGGTCACGTGGAGGTCGCCAGCGAAAAGGATGTGGGGACCACTTTCACCGTAATGGTGACGCTGACCCGTTCCGGTCGGAAAGATGAGACCTCCGAAGACGAGATCCAGGCCCATGAGCTGAGTATCCTGGTGATCGATGATGATCCGGTGGCCTGTGAGCACGCCCAGATCGTTCTGGGCCAGGTCGGCATCGACTGCGACATCGCCGGGTCCGGAGCAGAAGGGCTGCGGATGGTAGAAGTCCGTCATGCCCGGAGAGACCCCTATCACCTGATCCTGGTGGATTGGAAGATGCCGGAGATGGATGGCGTGGAGACGACCCGGCGGATCCGGGAACTGGTGGGGGACGAGACCCCGATCATCATCCTGACTTCTTATCATTGGGACGATGTGGCGGAGGAAGCCCGGGAAGCCGGTGTGGACGGCTTCGTGCCCAAACCGCTGTTCGCTGCGACGGTGATCGATGAGTTCCGGGAAGCGTTCCGGAAGAAGAATCTGGCGCTGATGCAGAACCGGACGGACCTGAAGGGCCGCCGGATCCTGCTGGCGGAAGATATGATGGTCAATGCGGAGATCATGGTAATGGTATTGGCCATGCGGGAGATCGAAACCGAGGTGGCGGAAAACGGGCGGATCGCTCTGGAAATGGTGGAGGAACATGAACCGGGATACTATGATGCGGTGCTGATGGATATGAGAATGCCGGAAATGGATGGTCTGGAGGCCACCCGGCGGATCCGGGCACTGGACCGGGAGGATGTGAAGACACTGCCGATCATCGCCCTGACGGCCAACGCCTTCGATGAAGACGTCCAGCGCAGCATGCAGGCGGGGCTGAATGCCCACCTGAGCAAACCGGTGGAGCCGGAAGCGCTGTTTGAGACCCTGGAAAAACTGATTCAAAGTTAGATCAAAACACCGACCCGGGAGCGCGGGAAGCGCCCCCGGGTTTTTGTATGCTCTTCGGCGAAAAATGGTTGGTAATCCATAGAAAATGAGATATAATGGAGTGTAAAGGATTTTACCGGATTGGAGTCAAAGGAGAAAGAAATGAAAAAACGTTCCAAAGTGGTTTTAGGCATCCTGATCGCCCTGGCGGTGATCGCTGCGCTGGCAGGGGTGCTGATCACCTTTATCACGGATTACCTGTGGTTCAAGGACCTGGGATATGCCTCCGTCTTCTGGACGAAACTGCTGTCCCAACTGAAACTGGGGATCCCCTGCTTCATCGTTTCGGCAGGGCTGATCCGACTGTATCTGCAGCTGATCCAAAAAGACTATGATAAAAAAGTGGAAGTCGTCACTTTCAACGCCAAGGACACCACGATCAACAAGATCTCCTGGCTGATCGCGGCGGTGGCGGCCTTCCTGTTCACCATGATGACCACCACGACCCTGTGGTATGAGATCATGAGCTTCATCCATAAAACGAAATTCGGGAGGGAGGATCCCCTGTTCGGCAATGATATCAGCACCTATATCTTTGCCCTGCCTCTGGCCAATGAGATCTACGCTCTGGCGCTGAATTTCATCATCGGCCTGGTGGCGGTAACCCTGATCTATTATGCGTATCTGGTGTGGGCAAAACGCCCCAAGGGGTTCCAGGCGGCCATTTCCGATGCGGCGGAGGACGAATTCTCCGGTACCAGAGACCCGAGGATGATCGGGCGGAACTTACTGTCCGACAATTGGCGGACTCTGCTGCAGATCGGCATGAGACAGGTGATCATCTTAGCGGTCATCATCTTCGCAGTGCTGGCGGCAGGATTCTTCCTGAAGCAGTACGGCCTTTTATATAACCAGGGCAGTGTGGTCTACGGCGCCGGATATGTGGATGCCAATATCCACCTGTGGATGTACCGGATCCTGATCGCCCTTTCAGCAGTCTCGGCAGTGACCTTCTGTCTGGGATTGAAGAATAAGAAGGTGAAACTGGCGGCAGCGGGGCCTGTGGCCATGATCCTGGTCTTTGCCCTGGGCACCGGCGTGGGGATGATCGTTCAGAACTTCGTGGTGGCACCGGACGAGATCAACAAAGAAAGCCCTTATATCCAGAACAATATCGAAATGACCCAGGCGGCTTACGGCCTGGACAAGATAGAAGAGAGCAGCTTCGCGGCGGATGATGCTTTGACGGCGGAGGATATCACCAAAAACAGCGCCATCTTCGAGAACATCCGGATCAACGACTTCGGTCCCACGAAGCAGTTCTACAACCAACGTCAGTCTATCAAACAATACTACACCTTCCACGGGGTGGATGTGGACCGCTACCAGGTAGACGGGGATTATTCCCAGGTCTTCCTGTCGGCCCGGGAGATCGATGAGGAGCGGATCAACTCCCAGTGGATCACCAAACACCTGAAGTACACCCACGGCTACGGGATCACCCTGTCCAAGGTGAACAGCATCACTGCTTCCGGACAGCCGGACATCATGATCCAGAACGTGCCCCCGGAATCCCAGGTGCCGGAGATCCAGCTGACCCGGCCGGAGATCTATTTCGGAGAACTGACGGACAATTACATCATTGTCAACACCGATGAAAAAGAATTCGACTACCCCCTGGGGGAAAGCAATGTATATACGGAATACGAATCGGATTCCGGCATCAACCTGAATCCGCTGAACCGGGTGCTGTTCGCGATCCGGGAACACAGCATGAAGATCTTAGTATCCACGAACATCTCGTCGAATTCCAAGATCTTGGTGGACCGGAACATCGAGACCCGGGTGAAGAAGATCGCGCCGTATCTGTCCTATGACAAAGACCCTTACATGGTGGTCTCGGATGACGGACAGCTGTATTGGATGATCGACGCCTACACCACCAGCTCTTATTACCCCTACACGGAACCCTACGCGGGACAGCTCAATTACATCCGCAACTCCGTGAAAGTGGTGGTGAACGCTTACGACGGCAATGTCTCCTTCTACATCGTGGACCCGGAGGATCCGGTGGTGATGACCATGGCGAAGATCTTCCCGAAGCTCTTCAAGAGCGTGGAGCAGATGCCCCAGGATCTGTACAAGCACATCCGCTACCCGAAGTCCCTCTTCGAGGTCCAGGCGGAAATGTACACGAAATATCACATGAAAGACGTCAGCGTCTTCTATCAGGGCGAGGACCAGTGGGACATCGCCAACGAGATCTACGGTCAGGAGACCACTCAGATGGATTCCAATTACTTCATCATGAGCCTGCCGGGGAGCACCGAAGAGGAATTCCTGCTGACGATCTCCTATACACCGATCAGCAAGAACAATATGACGGGGATGCTGATCGCCCGGTGCGACGGGGAACACTACGGAGAGCTGAAGCTGTACCGGATGCCCAAGGGCAAGACGGTCTACGGTCCGGCCCAGGTAGAAGCCCAGATCGACCAGGATCCCATTATCTCCAAGGAATTCTCCCTTTGGAGCCAGAGAGGATCCACCTACCTGAGGGGCAACATGTTCGTGATCCCGGTGGAGGATTCGCTGATGTATGTGGAACCCATCTACCTGCAGGCGGACAACGACAGCTCCCTGCCGGAGGTGAAGCGGGTGATCGCGGTCTTCAATGACAATATCGCCTATGAAGCCACCCTGGGGGATGCCCTGAAGACTCTCTTCGGACGGGAGATCGGAGAACTGGCCTATGTAGGCGAGATCGACGCGGACCCGGCTGAGGTGGAAGCGGCTGAAAACGGGGAAGCCCCGGCAGAGGGCGAGCAGGAAGCCGGAGAGGCTCAGACCGCCACCCAGGAAGAATTGATCCAAAAGGCCAACGAGGTCTTTGACAAAGCGGTAACTGCCCAGCAGAGCGGCGATTGGGCCGCCTACGGGGATTATTTAAAAGAACTCCAGCGGTACCTGGAGGCTTTGGAAGCCGGAACAGGAGAGTGATACAATGGATTACAGAAACTTGCTTTACACCATTACCCCCTCCTCCAATGATGAGGCCAGTGTCAAGATGACCCTGACCCGGCACCCGGAAGTGGAATTCGTTTCCTTTGCCGGAGTGGACATCTGGGGGTATGCAACAGATGAAAAGATCCCGGTGAAGACCTTCATCGAGGATTATCGGAAGCTGATGGAAAAGGGCGTCCAGACCGACGGATCTTCCGTAATGCTGCCGAAGATCGCGGAACTGAACAACGCCAAGGTGGACATCATCCCGGACCGGGACGTGAACTGGTATGTGGATTACAATTTCGGCAACCGCCGGGAGGATGGGAGCCCTGTGGGGACTCTGCGGATCCCTTCGGTGCTGGTCCACAATGACACGGCCCAGGTCGGATCGAGAGTGATCTTAAAGGATGCCATCCGGGTCTTCAAGAAAGAAATGAAGGAACTCATCGACAACAATCCTTCCATCTGGAAGGAGATGGGGATCCGAAGCAGCGAGGAAGTGGATGAGATCGTGCTGACCTCTGCTACGGAGCTGGAATTCTGGGTCAAGACCCCGGACGACATCGCCGACCGGGAGCAGCTGGCCACCTCCCAGAGTATGAAAGAGCAGTACTGGAAGCGGACCGTAGGGCCCGTCCGGACCGCTCTGGAAAAGACCCTGCGGATCCTGGATTATTACGGATTCGAAGTGGAAATGGGCCACAAAGAAGTGGGCGGCGTCAAAGCGAAGCTGGTGGGCAGCGGCGCAGCGTATGACCACATCATGGAGCAACTGGAGATCGACTGGAAGTACTCGGAAGCCCTCCAGGCGGCGGATAATGAGGCCCAGGTCAAGAATGTGGTGAAGGACATTTTCCGTTACAATGGTTTGGATGTGACCTTCCAGGCGAAGCCCATCGAAAAGGTCGCCGGCAACGGGGAACATACCCACCTGGGTGTGGCGGCCCGGCTCATCGATGGGAGGCTGGTGAACCTCTTCCATTCCCGGGACCCGAAACAGTTCATGACCCCCATCGGCTACGGAGCCATCATGGGGCTGTTGAAAAACTATGAAGTGGTGAACCCCTTTATCTCTGCGACCAACGATGCGCTGAACCGGCTGCAGCCGGGATTTGAAGCGCCGGTGTGTATCGTGACCTCTCTGGGCCATGACGCCGCGTCGCCCTCCAGAAACCGGACGGTGCTGGCGGGGCTGGTACGGGAGATCGGGAATCCCTACTCCACCCGGTTCGAGCTGAGAGCACCGAACCCCCGGAGCAACACCTACCTGGTCATCGCCGCCTCCTATATGGCGATGCTGGACGGGATCAAAGCGGTGGTGGAATCCGGGAAGTCGTCGGAAGAACTGGAGAAGATCCTTTCCAAAGGGTACGGGGAGGAAGCCTTCTACCTGGAAAAGGATCGGGTCTACCGCAGTGAAAAGAATGTATTCACCGAATATACCCAGGAGGAGAGAGAAAAACTCTTCGGCCGGGCGCCGAAGACCGTCTGGGATGTGCTGACGGCCCTGGACATCAACCCCGGAAAGCTGGCGGTGCTCTGCGAAGGCGGCGTCTTCAACGACGTGACCATCGAATCCTATAAAGAGGCTATGATCGACATGTGGCAGACGGAACTGTCCGTGCGGATCATCCACGAAAACATGCTGATCGTCCGGGACTGCGTACCGGTGGACTTTGAAGGCCAGACCGAACTGGACCGGGTCAACTGGGATGTGGTGCAGAAGCTGAGGAATTACCTGGCGAAGGACGATATCGGGAAGAGCTGCCTGTTCACCCGGATCCGGGAAGCCCTGGCGGCAAAGGATTATCCCCTGGCATCCAGACTGCAGGAGGAAATGCATGAAAAAGTCGAAGAGCTGATCTTCGCCTATAATGAATATAAAAAGAATATATTATAAAGGGAGGACGTGTCGGAAATGTTAGACATCAAGCGTGTAAGAAGTGAATTTGAAGATGTGAAGAAAGCCGTGGAATCCAGAGGCCAGGGAGATTTCGGTCTGCCGAGAGCGGTGGAACTGGATGAACAGCGCCGGGCGCTGCTGGCGGAAGTGGAGCAGATGAAGAACAAGCAGAACTCCGTTTCCAAGGAGATCCCGAAGCTGAAGAAGGCCGGAGAAGACACCTCTGCCATCATGGCGGAAATGAAGGAGCTTTCCACGAAAATCAAAGAGGAAGACGAAAAAGTCAAAGCCGTGGAAGAGGAACTCCGCAGCACCATGCTGGGGATCCCCAATACCCCGCATCCGACGGTTCCTATTGGTTTAGATGATTCCGAAAACCTGGAGATCAAAAAATGGGGCACTCCGAGAGAGTTCGATTTTGAATACAAGGCTCACTGGGACATCGGTACAGATCTGGATATCCTGGACTTTGAACGGGCAACCAAGATCGCCGGCACCAGATTCACCGTATACAAAGGTCTGGGCGCTCGGCTGGAGCGTTCCGTCATGAACTTCATGTTGGACCTGCATACCACACAGCACGGGTACACGGAAGTACTGCCGCCCTTTATGGTGAACCGGGCTTCCATGACCGGTACCGGTCAGCTGCCGAAATTCGAAGACGACATGTTCCACGTGCCGGCAAAGGATTTCTTCCTGATCCCGACGGCAGAAGTGCCGCTCACAAACCTGAGAATGAACGAGATCATCGACGGTGCAGAACTGCCTTTATACTACACAGCATACACTCCCTGTTTCCGGAAGGAAGCGGGTTCGGCCGGAAGAGACACCAGAGGTTTGATCCGTCAGCACCAGTTCAATAAAGTGGAACTGGTCAAACTGGTACGGCCGGAGACCTCTTATGATGAACTGGAGACCCTGCTGGCGGATGCGGAATCCGTTCTTCAGACTCTGGAGATCCCCTACAGAGTCGTGAAACTCTGCAGCGGCGATCTGGGCTTCAGCTCTGCCATGACCTACGACATCGAAGTATGGATGCCCAGTTATGGCCGGTATGTGGAGATCTCTTCCTGCAGTAACTTTGAAGATTATCAGGCCAGAAGAGCAGGCCTCAGATATCGTCCGGAGCCAAAGGCGAAGGCGGAACTGGTCCACACTCTGAACGGTTCTGGTCTGGCTATCGGCCGGACCACTGCCGCGATCCTGGAGAACTACCAGCAGGCCGACGGCAGCGTGGTGATCCCGGAAGCGCTGAGACCTTACATGGGTATCGATAAGATCGAAGCGAAATAGTTGAAACTTCCCGTTTCGGCTGGGATGAAGTGTAATGGGGATTTCATAAGCGAACAGAAGGAGGAAACGTTATGTGGAACAGAAAAGAATTAAAGGCCCGCGGGAAAGTAGCTTTTAAGGCAAATTACTGGAAATGCGTGCTGGTGGCGTTGATCATTATCGCCATCACCGGCGGTGCGGCGGGAGCCGGAGCCTCCACAGGCGCCGATAATGCGAACGATTCCGGTCAGGGCACTGTTGTAGAACAGTATGCCGGTGGCTCGATCACTATGACTGCGGATGAATCTACAGCACAGTTTATCAATGATCTGAAGGATGAAGAGCCCGCAGTTATTAAAGCGGTTGCCGCGATCATTCTTGGGGTCTCTGCCATTGCTGTCGTAGTCGGGTTGGTCCTCAATATATTCGTGATCAATCCTCTGCTGGCGGGATGCTATTCTTTCTTCCGGCGAAACAGCCATGAAAAAGCACCTTTAGGCGAGATGGGCGCAGGGTTCAGAAACGGCTATGGACGGGTAGTGAAGACCATGCTTCTGATGGATATCTTCCTGATCCTCTGGTACTGCCTGCTGATCATCCCGGGGATCATCAAAACCTATTCCTATCGGATGGTGCCATACATCGTTGCAGAACGGGACGACCTAACGGCGAAAGAAGCCATCACTCTCTCCAGACAGATGATGGACGGCAACAAGTGGAAAGCTTTCGTGCTGGACCTGAGCTTTATCCTCTGGTGGATCCTCACCGCCATCACCTTGGGCATTGTAGGCATCTTCTACGTGAACCCCTATTACCAGGCTACCAATGCGGAACTGTATCACGCGCTGAAAGCAGAACAGGCGCCGCAGTTCTAAGATCAGTTGGGAGCAGGGTGCTTGAAGCGAGAAGCTGGGAGCAGATTCTTCGGGCTTTCACTTAGAATGACCGGAGAGAAGCGATCAGGGTGCAGGCGGCACCATGATCTTGAGAATGGAAGGAAAAGCGAAATATAACGAAAAACCCCCTTGCGGCCTTGTTATTAGGCTGTAAGGGGGATTTGTTTTTTATAAAAAAACAACGTTCCCGAAAACCTCGGGAACGTTGAAATGAATGTGGTGATCCGTACTGGACTTGAACCAGTGACCTGATGGTTGTGACCCATCCGCTCTCCCAGCTGAGCTAACGGACCCTGTTTGCGATATCATTGTAGCACAAACCCCTCAGGAAAACAACCGGCTGAAAAAATGTTCCGAAAAAGTTCACTTAATACGCGATTGGCGGACAAAATGGCGGAAACTCCCGAAATGTCCGCCTGTGTTGGAAGAATAGACTGGAAAAATGAAAAGGAACAAATGCGAAATGGAAGAAACTACAAATAAATGGATGTTCGACGGCGGGTTTTCAGGGGAAATCTGGAAAAGATAAGAGCGGAAACAATTAAATGGAAATGGCCCGGCGGACAAAACATTGATTATTTTGATTTTGTCCGATGTGATGGGGACGTGTGGTGAAAGTGCAGTGAAGATCAGGCTCGATGCAATGTCATAATGGGAGGGGAAAGGGGCAAGTGAGACTAAGATTGGGGAAAAAGGGCGAACGAAAGGAAGATCGGGGGGATGGGATCGGATTGAGCGGAATAGAACGAGGCGAGACGAAAACCCCCGCCGGGAGCTTTTTTGCAGCGCTCGCGGCGGGGGTCAGCTATTGATTGTGATCGAACCGCTTAACCATTGATCTCGGGAGCGGCCGTCTCGAGGGAGCGGCCCGCATCGGGCTTCCGAGGGTTGAAGCCGGTGGTCTCAATTTTTGGATCACCTGGTTCCTGTGGGTTCTGAATCGGGCTTTGGAAGGCCGGGGTCTGCGGTCTCATCCGATTTGGCTCGATCGGTCTCCGAGGACTCCGCGTCTGTCTACGATGTGGGGCCTTCCTCTGCATTCGGTTCTTCAGGGGACGCGTTTGCCGGTCCAGTCTCCTCAGACGGAGCATCTTCCGGGGCCGGTCCAGCCTCCTCAGACGGAGCATCTTCCGGGGCCGGTCCAGCCTCCTCCTTTATCTCCTCTTCTTCCCGGCCGATGGCAGTTCTCACATCTGCCAGGGTGATGGTCTGGAGATCTTCGTCCGACAGATCCGTCGTGACCTCCGCCAGCCGGTTGGCCTGGGCGTTGATGGATTTCTCGAAGAGGTTCCGGGCAGTCCGGCCGTTGCCGAAGTGTTCGTCCCGGAGGATGTAGAGGGCGTCGAAGTGGCCCTTGAGTTCGGCCTGGGCGTCTTCCGCCAGCCGATATCCGTTCTTCTTCGCATTGATCTTGTAGATCTCCACCAACTGCTCTCCCGTATAGTCCGGAAATTCGAAGTATTTGCTGAACCGGGAAGAGAGTCCCGGATTGGATTTGATAAAGTCGTGCATGAGGTCCGTATAACCCGCCACGATCACCACCAGCTCATCCCGGTGATCTTCCATGGCCTTGAGGATTGTCTCCACTGCCTCCCGGCCGTAGCTGTCCTGGGCGTCATTGGTCAGAGCGTAGGCTTCATCCACGAACAGAACGCCTCCCATGGCCTGCTGGATCACTTCCTG
>CADBSL010000203.1 GCA_902797345.1 uncultured Eubacteriales bacterium | reverse complement strand
GACCTGCCCCCGGAAGTCTGGGACTTCTTCCGGGACCCCCTGGGAGTGGGATCTCCGGAAGGAATGGAGAGCCTGGAGCATTTAAGCCAAAGGACCGGGGACTTCCTGAAGGACCTGGCGGGCCAGGCGGATGAAAAGGAAGAGAACTGGCTGGTGGTCTGCCACGGGATCTGCATGCGGGCGATCCTGGGGAACCTGTCTCCCGGGGCGGAGAAAGAAGCCTGGAATTCGTCCATTGAAAACTGCGTACTATATGAGACCTGTCTGGAGGACGGGAGTTATACCAAAGGCGTCCAGGTGGAGATGCCGGGAATGAAGAAATAGACTGGAGGAGGAGAGCAGCATGGAAGTATCGAACAGCTTTGTATTCAACGTGGCTACGAAGGCCCTGGTGGGACCGGGAAAACTGAACGACCTGCACAAGGAGATCAACACCTACGGAGGAGCCATCACCGGGAAAAAAGCCCTGGTGGCGATCTCCAACGGGAAATCCATCCGCAAAAATGGTTATCTGGACCGGGTGGAAGAGCAGCTGAAGATGGCCGGAGTGGACTATGTCATCTTCGACAGGATCGGCGCTAACCCGGTGCGGTCCATGGTGGCGGAAGGCAGTCGGTTCTGCCGGGAAAACGGGTGCGACTTCATCGTCGCCATTGGCGGAGGCTCCGTCATCGACGCGGCGAAGCACATCTCCATGATGGCCACCAACGGCGGGGACATCTGGGACTATGCTCAGGGCGGCACCGGCGGGAAGAAGAACCCGGAGAACCGGGCGCTGCAGCTGGCGGCGATCCCCACCACTGCCGGGACCGGCTCGGAAACCGACGCCGGCGGCGTGGTGACCAATGTAGAGACCAATGAAAAGATCGGTATCAAGGGCAAGGGCACAGCGCCGGAGCTGGCCATTGTGGACGCAGAATTGATGATGAGCGTGCCGAAAGCCTTCAAGGCCTACCAGGGCTTCGACGCTCTGTTCCATTCCACCGAGAGCTTCCTGACCCACAAGCTCAACGTGGTCAGCAAAATGATCGCCTCGGAAGCCATTTACAACGTGTGCCACAATTTGTCCAGGGCCGTCAACGATCCCACCGATGTGGACGCCATGCAGGCAGTGGCTTACGGCAGCTACCTCTCCGGGATGGGGATGATGACGGGACTTTTGACAGGGGCCCACGGCATCGAACAGGCCATGTCCGGCCGGTACGGAGACCTGCCCCACGGCGCGGGATTGATTCTGATCTGCAAGCAGTATTACCAGTGGTTCATCGACCACCATGCCTGCGACGACAAGTTCGTGGAAATGGCCCGGCTCATGGGTTCGGAGGGCACAGACGACCCGCAGGATTTCATCCGGATGATGCAGAAGATGGAGAAGGAATGCGGCGTGGACCAGATCAAGATGACGGATTGGGGGATGGATCCTTCGACCTTCGAGGACATCGTCCGGATCGCCTTCGATTCCACCCCCTGGCTCTTCGACAACGACCCCATCGAGATGGACCGGGCGGCCTATGTGAAAATGATGATGGATGCCTATGAGGGGATCCTGTAAGGGAGAAAAGAGATGAATGAAACCATTCTCGTCGTGGACGACGAAAAGGAAATCGCGGATCTGGTGGAGATCTACCTGATCAATGAAGGATATAACGTGAAGAAATTCTACAACGGCACCGAGGCGTTGGAATGCGTGAAGAACGAGACCATCAGCCTGGCGGTGCTGGACGTGATGGTGCCGGATATCAACGGCTTTGAAATGCTGCGGCAGATCCGGGAGGAGCACCTCTTCCCCATCATCATGCTGACGGCGAAGGTCCAGGACATGGACAAGATCACCGGCCTGACCCTGGGGGCAGACGACTATATCACCAAGCCCTTCAATCCGTTGGAGCTGGTGGCCCGGGTGAAGACCCAACTGCGGCGCTATACCCGCTACAACGTGCCGGGGGCGGCAGCGGAAAACCAGGAGATCACCATCCGGGGGCTTTCCATCGACCGGGGGACCCACCGGTGCCGGCTCAACGGACAGGACCTGGATCTGACGCCCATCGAATTCGATATTCTGTATTACCTTTGTGAACACCGGGGAAAGGCGGTCTCTTCCGAAGAGATCTTCGAACAGGTCTGGAAAGAGGATTTTCTGGACCAGGACAACACGGTCATGGCTCACATCGCGCGGCTTCGGAAGAAAATGAATGAATCGCCGAGAAACCCGAAATACGTGAAAACCGTATGGGGAGTGGGATATACCATTGAGTAAAGTAAAAAAGAGAAGATATAAACACAACCGGGCGGCGCTTCGGTCGTCGCTGATGTTCTGGATCGCGCAGATCATCTTCTTCATCATCGCAGTGGGGACGCTCTATTTGCGGGAGCATCACATCCTGAGCCGGTATTTCAATCACCCGAACCTGATTCTGGTGGGGGTGTTTGCCGCCTGGATTTTAGTGGATGCGCTGATGTTCCAGCGGCAGGTGTTCCTGATGGACAAGACCATCCGGGCCACGGAAAAGCTGGCCTACGGGGATGACGACGTGGTGCGGCTGCCCCGATCCTTGCGAAAGCTCCAGGACGAGCTGAACGT
>CADBSL010000202.1 GCA_902797345.1 uncultured Eubacteriales bacterium | reverse complement strand
GCTGCTGGAAGCCTACTATGATGATGTGGACTGGTCCAAGAAAGAATATATCGATCCTCTGGTGGAACATGTGAAATCCTTCATGACGGCGGAACAGCTGGCAGACCTGGAACCCAGAGCTGCGGCCCGGATCGCGGAAAGAGAAAAGCTGGAAGCGGAAGAACAGGCAGCCTGGGATGCGGAAATGGCCCGTCGGGAAGCACTGCACCAGGAAAACCTCCAGAAGGACGAAGAATATAAACTGAGGCGGATGAGCAAAAAATCCCGCCAGAGATACCTGGAAAGAAAAGCTGCCGAAGCGGCTCTGGCAGAAAGCGAAGAAGATCTGAAGATCCTGGCAGGAGAAGATGTGCCGGAGGACGCGCCGGCCGATGAGGGAACTCCTGCGGAAGATCTGCTGGAAGAGACAGGTGATTTCCCGGAAGAAGAGAGCACGGACGTCCCGGAAGAAGAAGACGAATACGCGGAATTCCGGGAATTTGAATAGAAAAACCATTGATTTCACAGGCTTTTCTCAGGAAATGTTACAAATTGTTACAAAGGATATTTCCCTATTGATTTTCTGTGAAATAGGTATATAATGTGTTTATAACTAAAATGAAGCACAATATATCGTATAGGAGTGAATAAACATGTTACCGGAAATCAAATTTGTCGGAGATGCCCTCTCTGAAGAAGAAGTCCAGGCTTATGTCGACTACCTGGAAGAAAAACACGGCAGAAAACTGCAGTCTCTGTCCATCGAAACCGATGGCGAATACGTGAACCTGAACTACCAGTTCACAGAAGTACCCTTTGAACGGATCCGTCGGATCACCGGCTACCTGGTAGGCACCATGGAACGGTGGAATGATGCGAAGACCGCAGAAGAAGCAGACAGAGTAAAACATTCCGTATCTCCCATGGAGATCGAAGAACTCTGCTGCAACTAAAATGTCATCACATAGAGGTCGTTCCTCTACAAAAACGAGGGCCGGTGTGCTGAATGAGCACACCGGTCCTTGTTTTATCTTTTTGCTTTTCTTTTTGATGATTTACGGAGAGGGCTGCCTGTAGGCGAGCAATAGTTCCTCGGAGTGAAAGGCGCTCGTAGAAGTTCGACCATTCAAGGCGATCTAGCCCCTTGGAAGGCGCCGATTCCGGAGAGGAAGCTATTGTCGCCCCCTGCAGCCCTCTAACTCTATTCTTTATCGTTAGCTAAACCAGCTTTATCAATCAAGAAGAAAATCAACCCCAGTGCCATGCCTACGATGGTAGCCAGGCACATACCGGTCAGCTGGACCTGTCCGATCTTGATAAATGCGCCGGAAAGACCGGTAACAAATACCACGGAGGTCAGAGCCAGGTTCCGGGACTTGGAGTAGTCCACTTTCTTGTCGACCAGCAGTCTCAACCCGGAAGCTGCGATCATACCGTAGAGCAGGAAGCTGACACCGCCCATGACCGGAGCCGGGATGGTCTGGATCAGAGCGGAAGCCTTGCCGATGAAGGCCAGCAGCATGGAGAATACCGCCGCGCCGCCGATGACCCATACGCTGTAGACTTTGGTGATGGCCATAACGCCGATGTTTTCGCCGTAGGTTGTGGTCGGTACGGACCCGCACAGACCGGATAAAGTGGTAGAAATACCGTCGGAAATCAGGGAGCGGTGCAGACCCGGATCTTTCAACAGGTCTCTGCCGATGATCTCACTGGTAACGACCTGGTGTCCGATGTGTTCGGAAATGACCACCAGGGATGCCGGTATAATGATCATGATGGCCGAGGCGTTGAATTTCGGGAACATAAAGTTCGGCATCGCAAAGAGGGAGGTCTCTCCCACTGCGGTGAAGTCCACCAGCCCCATCGCCAGGGACAGGACATACCCCACGATGATCGCGATCAGGATCGCGATGGCTGCTGCGAATCCTCTGAAGATCACCTGTCCGAAGACCGCCACACCCAATGTCACCAGGAATACGATGACGAATTTCGGGTTGATGGAGGTGTAGGTATCGGAAAGGATCAGGCCGCCGTTGGAGGCGGCGGATCCCGCCAGTTCCAGACCGATCAGTGCCACGATGGGCCCCATGGCTGCCGGCGGCAGCAGGACATCGATCCAGTCGGTCCCCACGAATTTGATGAGGATCGCTACTGCGGTAAAGATCAGCCCGGTGACGACGAAGCCGCCCAGGGCGTATTGATAACCCATGTTCGGGTTGGCCAATATCAAAAAGGTCGGTGACAGGAAGGCGAAGCTGGAGCCCAGATAGGCCGGAGCCTTCCCTTTGTTGATGATCAGGAAGATCAGTGTCCCGATACCGTTCATCAAAAGAACGATTGCCGGATTGATCCCGAAGAGCCATGGCACCAGTACCGATGCACTGAACATGGCAAAGGTGTGCTGGATACTCAGTGGTATCCACTGCCCCACCGGGACTTTTTCATCTACCTGAATGATGCGTGTTCTGTCCATAATTTCCTCCTATTATCCTTACTTCGTTCCGAAGATCCGGTCGCCGGCATCTCCCAGTCCCGGTACGATATATGCGTTATCGTCCAGCCGTTCGTCCAGCGCTGCGATATAGATATCCACATCCGGGTGGGCTTCCTGTACGGCCTTCACACCTTCCGGCGCTGCGATCAGATTCATCAATGCGATGCTCTTAGCCCCCTTCTTCTTCAGAAGATCGATGGCGGCGTTGGAAGATCCGCCGGTAGCCAGCATCGGATCCACGATGATCATCCGGCGCTTATCCAGGTCGATGGGCAGTTTGCAGTAATACTCCACCGGCTCCTTGGTTTCCGGATCTCTGTACAGGCCCACGTGGCCCACTTTCGCGTTGGGTACCAGTTCCAGCATCCCGTCTACCATTCCCAGGCCGGCTCTCAACACCGGAACGATCCCGATGTCTTCCCCCTTCAGCCGTTTTACCTTCGTCTTGCAGATCGGGGTCTCGATCTCCACTTCTTCCAACGGCAGATCCCTCGTGACTTCGTACGCCATCAGCATGGAGATTTCCCGGACCAGTTCCCGGAAATCTTTTACCGGCGTATTCTTGTCCCGCAGGATGGATAACTTATGTTGGATCAGCGGATGTTCAAACAAGTAGATTTTTCCCATAATGTTCCTCCCATATATTTCATATTGATTAAAAACTCATTTGAAGATATTCTACCACAACCGGGAGTTGGTTTCCACTGATAAAAGGACGGAAATAAAAAAAGGAGAGCAGCTCCTCGAGCTGCCCCCATATACAAAACCCCCTTTGATTATTTACGATTCTGCTGCCAGCCGGCTGTTGTTTTCCCGGATCTCTTCGATCCGCTGCTTCAATGCCGCCCGAACTTTTTTCTGCTGATAGACCCGGTACAGGCAGAAGGTGATCACTGCCGCCAGGATGATCAGTGCGGGAAGGTCCCATCCGCACCACCAGATTCTTGTATGTTCCAAAATATGATTCATGCTGCTGCCTCCTTGTTCAGATATGTGTTCAGTGTTTCCTGTCTCTTCTCTTTGCTGGTTTTATCCCGCTTCTTCTGATTCCTCCAATGGACCGCTCCCACCAGGATCATCAGGATCCCCACGGCCAGAGCCGGGATGGTGAAGAAGTGGAATCCGATGGAGTGGACAAATCCGTCAAACCAGATCACCCAATTATTGAACCATGTATTCATCTTTCATGACCTCCTCTAAAACGTCTTCTGCGTTGATATCTTCTTTGGCGATGCCTTTCTGTGCCATGTATCTGTCGATGCAGCCGGCTTCTGCCGCCAGGCTCAGGAGCTCGCTCTTCAGTGTATCCACTTCTTCTCCCAGGGCCTTTCTTCTTCTGATATAGATGGCCACTGTAGCCAGTGCTCCGATCATCAGGATCAGGTGGAGCAGGCAGCAGGTGTGTTCATCCTGTCCTTCGAATCCCGCCAGAGGAACTTCTTCCTCACCCAGTTCTTCGACAACCGGTGCTGCCATCGGCGTTTCTTCTTCCTGGATGATCTGGAAGGTATGGATGGTCTCCATCATCGCTGCAGCTGCTGCCGGAACTTCGTTGATAACGATATTCTGTGCGGTCTGTGCCGGAGTCGCCTGTTCATTTTCAGCCGGTTCCCGGTCGATCACTTCTTCTGCTTCCTTTGTTTCTTCCGGAGCCGCGATCTCTTCTACCGGTTCGCCCTGGTCAGTATCCGGGTTGGCTTCCAGTTC
>CADBSL010000201.1 GCA_902797345.1 uncultured Eubacteriales bacterium | reverse complement strand
GCCTCTCATCAGGGCTTCCGCTATCGCCAGTGTCATTACCGTATCGTCGGTAAACTCAGAAACAAAACTGAACAGCGGGAATTCGTCTTCTTCGATCAGTTCCCCGCTGTATTCATACGGGCTTCCAACGATATCGCCCGTGATCGCACCCAGCATATCATCACCTCCGGTTCCTATGCTGTTTATTTCAATTTAGACCGTACTCTTCTAAAGTACAGATTGATCGCTATCGTCAATGCATAATCAAAAATAAGGAATAAAACCAGTGCTGCCGGCACCAGACCCCAGAAGGGGAACCAGGCCGGAAGGCTCATATCCCCCAGCACCAATTCCGAAAATGCCGCCAGGGAAAGGATCGTCACCCCCAGGCAAAACCCGCATTTGATCAAAAGCTGGATCCAGGGTTTTTGGGGTTTTTCAGCAAAAAACTTCACCGCCGGGTAGATCCCAAAAAAGATTATATACAAAACGGCCGCCGACTTTTCCGGCACAAGCAAAAACCCCAGCAGTGCTGCAGCCGCGTATTGGACCACACCGTACCGGATACCGCCTTCTATGATCGTGAAGGCCCCTACCGCCGACGCCACCGCCAGCAAAGTCAGGTCCAACCCCGGTATCACGGAAGCTCCGATGATCAGGATCACCGCGATCGCCAGATACAGGCTGCTGATCGTGAATTTTCTAAGATTTTTTTGCTCCATTTTTCTGTCTCCACCTAGAAACAGTCACACAGGCAATCTGCACACATGTACATCCCGCAGAGCTGACAGCACATATCGTTGCTGTTGTTGTTATAGCCTTTTCCAAAGGAAGTATTCTGGTACATCCCTCCTGTGGACATGATGCGGTTCAAGGTCTGCCGATATTCCAGATTGGAAGGTTCCATGCTAACCGCCGTCTGGATCTTGGTGATCGCATCATCCAGCCATCCCTTCCGATAGGAAATGGATCCGCTGAGGAAATACCATTCGGCACTTCGATCCGATGTCTGATTCAGGATCGTTTCTGCACCATAGATATTCCCGGCATTCATCATCTGACGAGCCTGCTGCAGGTCCGCAGACGCATAGGCACTGCCGTAAGCACCGGAACTGCTTCCGTAGCTCTGGCCGCCTCCCTGATTCTTGCAGATCGCGTCATACGCTTCATTGACTTCCTGAAGCTTTTCCTTGGCCAGATCCGCCAGAGGATTATCCACATACTTATCCGGGTGATATTTTTTTACCAGTTCCTTATAGGCTGCTTTGACTTCTTCCATGGATGCTGAGCGGTCCACGCCCAACACTTCATAAGGATCTCTCATTTTCTTTCTCCGCTGTTCCTTTCTTTAAAACTTCTTCGGTTTTTCTATGCAGTCCAAAGTACACCACATTGTCTGTGACCCCTTTGTTTTTCCGCATCGTCAAAAGGTCATAAGCCTTACTCATCTCTCCCAGGTAATGATACAGGAGAAAACGAACTCTCTCCAGGATCCTCTCCCGAAAAGCGGTCTCCGATTCAGCTGACGGGTCAAAACCGAACCGATAGATCAGAGGGTTATAATTCCCGTCCCGGATGTTTTCACCGATGTCATCCCAGGCATCCACCAGATACATCCACCTGCCCAGGGCATCTCCCATCTTTTCCAAAACAGGTTTTTCCGCATCACTGCCCTGCCAGGAAGAAAAAGTGACCGCCATCACCTTGCCGAACAGCTCGCAGGTCCGATCCAGCGAGTCGCCCTTTTCCTTTTCCAGCCCGGATAATTCCTCTAAAAGCGCCGAGATCTCCCGGCACATTTTCGGATAAGCGGCCTGAAGCTTTCGGAAAGCGCCCTTCAAAAGGAGGTGCAGGGACCTGGCCGAGACCTTTCCTTCATCCCGAATATCGTCCTCCAGTTTGGCATAAGCCAGGATCAGCAGGATATCCGCCGCGTAATCCACCGCCGGCTCTTCCCGGATGATGAACTTCTTTTTCACCGGATGGATGATGCAGTGCTCCGAACAGATCTTTTCCTTTTCTTCCGACAGCCCCGCCAACAGCACAGCCGCAAAGGCGGAATCATAACTCAAAAGAAGCCGGGGGATCTGCCCGTATCGGTCCGCGATGGATTTGCAGACCCCGCAATAATATGCGTTGTACAATTCGTATTCCCGGACCTTCATTTCCGGTTTGTCCGCGATCACATATCCGGTCATAACACCCTCTGATTTGATATTTTATCCATTATATCACAATTATTCGAAAGAAAAAAGATGGGAGATTGAGCCAGAAGCCATAAGCAGGGAGCAATAAGCAAAAAGATCCTTCCCTTCGCTCAGTATGACACGGGCTAATCCCTAAGGGCATTGTCATCCTGAGGACGAAGTCCGAAGGATCTTATCATTCACTATCGTTCAGCTTCCAGCTCCACGCTTTCCGCTTCAAGCTCTACTTCATTGTCTGCTGTTCTACCAGCCGTTCGCCGGAATGACGCTTCCGCAGCACCGGTTTTTCAATCTTGCCGGTGGGATTTCTCGGGACATCCTCAAAGAAGATCTTCCGGGGTCTCTTATACCGGGGCAGCGCCTCGCAGAAGCGGTTG
>CADBSL010000200.1 GCA_902797345.1 uncultured Eubacteriales bacterium | reverse complement strand
TCGACGTGCCAGAAGTCCATGAGCTCCCGGATCTGTCCGGGGGCTTTCTTTTTGGGTTTGCCGGTGTGGACCGCCCGGAGCATGATGTTCTTGGCGGTGTGTTCCAGGCTGGTGAATTCGATCATGGAGACGTCGTAGCCCCATTCCTCCAGCTTCAGCTGCCGGAAGGTGTCCGTCAGCAGGGCGCAGAACCGGTCCTTCAGGATCCCCTGGCGGAGGAGGGGTTCGTGGAGGTCGTTCTTCATCTGTCTGAACAGTTCGTGCTGGCAGCAGGGGACGGAGAGGATCACAGAGGCGTTCCAGTCTTTGGCGTTCAGGAGCGCGTAGTCCGTGGCGGTGTCGCAGGCATGGAGGGTCACCACCATGTCGGCTTCGGTGCCTTCGTATTCAGCGATATCGCCGATCTGGAATTCCAGACCGTCGTAGTCCAGGTCCTTTGCTACTTTATTGCAGAACCGGATCACGTCTTCCTTCAGGTCGAGGCCCAGGATCTCCACGTTCCGGCCCAGTTGTTTCTTGAGATAATAGTACAGGCCAAAGGTCAGGTACGCCTTGCCGCAGCCGAAGTCGATGATGCGGATGGTTCGGTCTGTGGGCAGGTAGTCCAGCACGTCCCGGGCGATCTCCAGAAAGCGGTTGATCTGGCGGAACTTGTTGTAGTACTTGGCGTGGACCAGGCCTTCGTCACTCATGACCCCCAGCCGGACCAGAAAGTCCACCGGTTCCCCGTCGGGGATCACGTATTTTTTCACGTGGTCGTGGGACAGCCCCTGCCGTTTCATGGTGGGGGCATTTTCGATGATCCTCGGGTTGTCGGGCTTGGCTGCCAGGATCTGATAATCTGCTTCGGTGGTGAAATAGTTGGCCTGCTTGAAGCTGTTTTCCATCAGGAAAGCTAACTGTTCCAACAGTTCCTCCGGGTCCAGGTTCTCGTGGAGGACCTTCTTGTCGTAGACGTACTCCGCCTGGTACATGAGGCCTTCCTTCCCTTCGAAGGGGCGAATAACCACCTTGGCGTAGGGGACGCTTTTCTTCCGTTTATTGCCTAAAACCAAACGGACCAGGCTTCCCTGGTCCAGGATCTTCTGTGTTAATGCGAGAATGTCTTTCATCCTTCGATCTCCTTCACTTCCGGGGGCTCATCCAGCCCGCCGTTTTGTTTCCGCAGTTCTTCCTGCAGGAAGTCGTGGATCCGACCGGTCAGGGCGTTGATCTCCGCCCGCTCCATCCCGGCGGTCTCTATAGCAGGGTAGTAGGTGATGGTGACCTTGGTGGGCACCATCCGGTTCCCGTTCTCTTCAAACATCTTGTAAGTCCCATTGATCAGGAAGGGCACCACCGGCACTTTGTTCCGGGTGGCGATCATAATGGCGCCGGGGCTGAATTCCCGCATGAAGTTGCCCTTGCTGCGGGTGCCTTCCGGGAAGATGTGGATGCTCCGGCCTTCTTTGATCAGCTCTGTGGCTTCCCGGATCGCTTCCATGCTGCCCCGGGTGCTGGTGGTATCCAGGAAGACGCAGTCGATGGTCTCCATCCAGGTCTTCAGGAAGGGGACCTTTCCGATGCCTTTCTTGGCCATGTAGGCATACATCTTCTTCACATCGCAGGTGGAGAGGATGGATAAGATATCGAAATAGCTCTGGTGGTTGCCGATCAGCACACAGGTCTCGTCGGGGATGTTTTCTGCGCCGATGACGGTGACCTCGTGGCCGCCCCACCAGAGGATGCGTTTGCTCATGTATTGGATGAATTTCGGCGCCAGCCGGTCTCTCTTTCTCAGATTCTCCTCGCCCCGTACCTTGGTCAGGTGCTTGCAGTAGAGCATCCAGGGGGTGAAGAGGAAAAATTCCAGAGTGACGTTGATCAGTGCGATCAGTGTTCGTAAGTGTTTCATATATATCTCCAATCTTCTGTTTTCAATCTTTATCTCTGTGATTATACCATATCCATTTTACAAATGGCACGAATTTTGATAGAATTAAGGCAGAAAACGAAACACTTTATGCATAGAGCATTCAAACAGGGAGGAGATAACTATGGCATTAGTAGGCAAAGCATTGATCGCACAGGGCGGAGGCCCCACCGCGGTCATCAACCAGTCTCTGGTGGGCGTGATCCAGGAAGCGAGAAAACACGCCTGCATCACCAAGATCTACGGCGCTGTGAAAGGCGTGGAAGGCATCGTCAACGAGGATTTTCTGGATCTGACTCAGGAAACCACGCATAATCTGGAAGAAGTGGCCCTGTGTCCGTCTTCCGCACTGAAGTCCACCCGGGTGAAACCCGATGCGGATTTCTGCAAAAAGATCTTTGACGTGTGCCGGGTGCACGATATCCGGTATTTCTTCTACATCGGCGGGAACGATTCCGCTGATACGGTCCGCATCGTAAACGAGGAAGCGGAAAAAGCGGGTTATGAAATGGTCTGCATCCACATCCCGAAGACCATCGACAACGACCTGAGACAGAACGACCATACACCGGGATTCGGTTCCGCGGCGCGGTTCGTGGTCCAGGCCTTCAAGGGCGTAAACCTGGATGTAAGCTCCCTGCCGGGGATCTACATCGGCGTGGTCATGGGCAGAGACGCCGGCTTCCTGACGGCTTCCTCAGGACTGGCCCGGGAATTCGAAGATGATGGTCCCCACCTCATCTACGTACCGGAACGTCCCTTCAGCAAAGAGCAGTTCGTGGAAGACGTTCGGAGAGTATATGAAAAGTATGGGAAGTGCATCATCGCCGTATCGGAAGGCATCCGCACCGAATCGGGAGAACTGTTCCTGGCTTCTCTGAAGAAAGACCTGGAAAGAGACCCCCACGGCAACGTATCCCTTTCCGGTTCCGCCGCACTGGGCGAAGCGTTGGTGGACGTGCTGAAGAAGGCCAATATCGCCAGCCGTGTCCGCTGCGACACCTTCGGTTACCTGCAGCGTTCCTTCTTTGAATGCGTATCCGATGTGGACAGAAACGAAGCCCGGGAAGTGGGCGAAAGAGCCGTCCAGTTCGCGGTATGGACGGAAAAAGACGGTTCCGTCTCCATCAAGCGGACCGGCAACTATTCCGTGGACTTTGTTTTAAGCGAGCTGAAAGACGTGGCCAGACTGGCCAGAAGCATGCCGGATAACTTCATCAACGAAGCCGGCAACGATATCACAGACGATTTCCGGCTCTACTGCAGACCGCTGCTGGGTTCCGGCGTACGGAGCACCGCAAGACTCAGAGCGCCGAAAGTCCCGAAGCTTCTGGACAATGAATAATAATTGAAGTGAGAAAATAAGAGAGAAGGTGACGTAAATGGATATGGATAAGGTCAATCAGCTGAAAGAGATCATCGACGGCAGCAAGAAAATCGTTTTCTTCGGCGGCGCCGGTGTTTCCACCGAGAGCGGGATCCCGGATTTCCGGTCCGAGAAGGGGCTGTACAAAGCCCAGAGCGAATACGGATATTCTCCGGAGCACATGCTCAGCGCGACGTTTTTTGACATGCATACCGAAACCTTTTTCGACTATTACAAGAAGAACCTGATCTACCTGGATGCGGAGCCCAACAAGGCCCACAAGGCTTTGGCGAAGCTGGAGGAACAGGGAAAACTCATCGGCATCGTGACCCAGAACATCGACGGGCTGCACCAGAAAGCCGGCAACAAGAAAGTTTTTGAACTCCACGGTTCGGTGCTGCGGAATTACTGCATGCGCTGCAACGAGTTCTATACAGCGGAGGACATCATGGAGATGGACGGCGTGCCCAAGTGTGAGTGCGGCGGCATCATCAAGCCTGATGTAGTCCTGTATGAAGAGATGCTGGACGACAACGTCATTTCCGGCGCCATCAACGCCATTCGGAACGCGGACACACTGATCGTGGGCGGCACGTCTCTGGTGGTCTATCCGGCGGCGGGCATGATCCATTACTTCCGGGGCAAAAACCTGGTGGTGATCAACAAGAGCTCCACCCAGGCCGATCACCAGGCCAACCTGGTCATCAACGACTCCATCGGCGAAGTGCTGGGGGCGGC
>CADBSL010000199.1 GCA_902797345.1 uncultured Eubacteriales bacterium | reverse complement strand
TCGTCGTCCATCAGCACCACATCCGCCGCTTCGATGGCCGCATCGGAGCCCATGGCTCCCATGGCAACGCCCACGTCCGCCCGCATCAGCACCGGTGCGTCGTTGATGCCGTCCCCCACGAAGACCAATTCTTCATCCGGGTATTTGTTGGCCATCATCCGTTCCACCTGATCCACCTTGTTCTCCGGCAGCAGATCGTATTTCACATCGTCCGCCTTCAGTTCTCTGCCCACGGCCATCGCCGGCCCCCGGGCATCCCCCGTCAGGATCACGGACCGCTTGATCCCCAGAGCCTTCAGGGCTTCCAGCATTCCCCGGGCACCTTCTTTGATGGTGTCGGTGATGAGGATATATCCCGCATATTTTCCGTCGATCGCCACGTGGACGAAGGTGCCGCTGTCAGAGGTCTCGGGCACGGCGATCCGCCACTTGTGCATGAGTTTGCGGTTCCCGGCGGCGATGGTCTTCAACTGATAGTCCACTTCTACGCCGAACCCGCTGATCTCCCGCTCGTCGGAAAGCAGGGAAGCGTCGATCTTCTTTCCGTATTTCTCCCGGATGCACTGGCTGATGGGGTGGTTGGAATAGTATTCGGCATAGGCCGCGTATTCCAGCAGCTGTTCCTGGCTCATCCCCACCGGCCTGATCTGGGCCACCTGGAATTCTCCCCGGGTCAGGGTCCCGGTCTTATCAAAAACGAAGTACTTGGCCTTCGCCAGTTTTTCCAGGTAATTGGAGCCCTTCACCAGGATCCCCCGGGCAGAAGCTCCGCCGATCCCGCCGAAAAAGCTCAGAGGGATGGAGATCACCAGCGCGCAGGGGCAGCTGATGACCAGGAAGGTCAGGGCCCTGGTGACCCAGTCCGTCCACATGGGTGCCTGGTGCAGCATGAGCCGCACCAACGGTCCCCCCACTGCCAGGCACACCGCCGCCAGACATACCGCAGGGGTGTAATATCTTGCGAACCGGGTGATGAAGTTTTCGGAGCGGGCTTTTTTCATGGAGGAATTCTCCACCAGCTCCAGGATCTTCGCCACCGTGGAATCCTCGTATTCTTTGGTGGTGCGGACCCGAAGCAGCCCCGTCATATTGACGCAGCCGCTGATGACCTCTTCTCCCGGCCCTACGTCCCGGGGCACGCTTTCCCCGGTCAGTGCGCTGGTATTAAGGACTGAGGTCCCGTCCAATACGACCCCGTCGATGGGGATCTTTTCGCCGGGTTTGATGACGATCACGCTGCCGGCTTCCACATCCTCCGGATCGACTTTTTCGATGCCGCCCTTTCCGGTCTCCAGATTGGCGTACTCCGGACAGATGTCCATCAGGTCGGCGATATTCTTCCGGCTCCGGTCCACAGCCACGCTCTGGAACAGTTCACCGATCTGATAGAAGAGCATGACGCTGACCCCTTCCGGGTATTCTCCCAGCAGGATCGCTCCCACCGTAGCCACCGCCATCAGGAAATTCTCATCAAAGACCTGCCCATTGACGACCCCCAGCACTGCTTTTCGGAGGATGTCATATCCCACTATCAGGTAGGGGATCATGAACAGGCCGAAACGCATCCATCCCTTTACCGGCGACAGGGCCGCTGCCACCAGCAGCGCCGCCGCCAGGATGATGCGGACCAGTATGATTTTCTGTTTTTTTGTCATTTCAGGATCCACCTTATGCTGCTATAAAAAGATCTCACAGTCCGATTCCACCTTTTTGCAGGCCGCCCGGACCTGTTCCATCACCGCCGCCACATCGGCGTCCTCTTCAAATTCCACTTTCATCTTCTGGGTCATAAAGCTGACCGTCGCTTCTTTCACGCCTTCTGTCTTCTTTGCCTGATCTTCCATCTTGCCGGCGCAGACCGCGCAGTCCACTTCGATTTTATAGGTTTTTTTCATTGGTCTTTCCTCCGTAATTACTCCATCAAATGTTCCATGCCCACGCTGATAATGGTCCGTACGTGGTCATCATCCAGCGAATAGTACATGCTCTTCCCTTCTCTGCGGGATTTTACTAATTTCGCCTGTTTCAGGATCCTCAGCTGGTGGCTGACGGTGGGCTGGCTGACATCCACGGTCTTGACGATGTCTCCCACGTTTTTTTCACCCTCCATCAGTTCAAAGAGGATCCGGATCCGGGTCTCATCGCCGAAGACTTTAAAGACTTCCGCCAATTCCCCCAGCATCGCTTCATTCGTTCCCATTCGGGTTCCTCCTAAAATTTAATTTAAATATTAACATATTTATATTTATCTATGTGTTTATCATACTCCTTCTCCAGGCTCTTGTCAAGAAAAAACCCTCAGGGTTTTTGATCCCTGAGGGAATTTATTATTGGCGCGCCATGAGGGATTCGAACCCCCGGCCTTCGCATTCGTAGTGCGCTACTCTATCCAGCTGAGCTAATGGCGCCGATTTACTCACAGGTGAGATTATAACACAAAAGAAGTGAAAATGCTACCATTATTCTGAAATGAAAAAAATATTTTATAAAATGGGCCGCCCGGAGGCAGCCCTGCTAAGAATAATTATCCGAAGCGAACGAGTCGCCGGTCGGCATAGAGCATGAAATCCTTCCATATTATCGAAAAAAAGTCGACAGTTGGTTTAATACACGTCCTAATGGGATTTCTACACTATTTTATCATATCCGATTCGGACATACAATATTGTATAGCCTAAATCTAAAAAAGGATCATTGACGCAAGGGGAGAAAAAATGGAACTGGATTACAAAGCCATCGGAGAACGGATCCGTCGTCTCCGGTTGGAACAGAGAATGACCCAGGCAGGGTTGGCGGAACGGTCCGATCAGGAACCGTCGAACCTGTCCCATATCGAACGGGGTGCCACGAAGCTGGGCCTCCCGACTCTGGTCAGCATCGCCAACGCGCTGGGGGTGACGGCGGACCGTCTGCTCTTCGACAGTCTGGAGTACGCGGACCGGGTCTTTGAGGAGGAGATGGAGAACCTGCTGAAAGACTGCACCCACCAGGAGCAGCAGATCATCCTGCATATGATTCGTTCCCTGAAGGAATCCCTTCGGCAATATTAACGGGACCTGTTTTTCACAGGCCCCGTCTTTTATATCCATAGTTTTTTCCGAATACGGTCTGCTTCCGCGCCGCTCACCGGCACCGGCTGATAATCGTTCTTGTAGATCACAGAGGACAATCGGAAGGGGTAAAAGATCCGGCTCCTGGACTGGACTTTCCCGGTCTCCATATCCATCACCAGGTTCTCCCGGTAGACCACCGTGTCCTTGTCGGAGGGGTTCCGGTTTCCGCCAAAGCAGAAATTCCCCAGGGAATAAATGATCTGGACGCCATGATAGACTTCCGTGTTCTGCAGGACGTGGGGGTGGTGTCCCAACACCAGATCCGTACCGCAGTCCGCCGCATAGTGAGCGATCTGCTTCTGTGCCGCAGTGGCGGTATAGGAGCGTTCGATCCCCCAATGGAAGCTTCCCACGATGTACTGAGCCCCCTGCGCTTTCAACGTGTTGATCCGGGCCCGGATCGTGTCCTTATAGATCTGGGTCAATCCGCTTCCCATGGGCGCCAGCCCGTAGAACCCGATCTTGATCCCATTCACATCCTTTACACAGGTATAGCTGTTTCCGCACACGCCGATCCCGGCTCCCGTCAGGGTCCGATACGTATCCAGATACCCCCGCTCCAGGTAATCATGGCTGTGGTTATTGGCGATGTTCACCACTTCGATGCTGCCCTTCTTCAGGATATTCGTGTAGGCTTTCCTTCCCTTAAAGCGGAAGGTCTTCACCGCCGCCTGGGTCGCATCCGTCAGTGTCCCTTCAAAGTTCACGATGGTCACGTCGTCACTGAAGAAAGGGGTCACATGCCGGAAGAACAGACCGGCGTCTCCGCCGCTGTTATCATACACCGCGTCCAATGAGGTGGCGTAAGCGGAGTTCAGATCCCGTCCCAAAGTACAGTCCCCCGCCGCCGAGAGCTTCACTTCAGTCAGCAGCCAGCCCCGTTTATCGATCCAGGACGCATCCTGGGAGGGAGCGGTCTCCAGGGACCGGTACAGCCGGTAGATCGCCAGGATCCCTTCCTCGATCGTACAGGTGAGCTTCGGGTGGAATCGGGAATCGTAGCCCCGCATCACACCGACCCGGTCCGGCGTTTCCTGGGCGGAGATGAATTTGATGCTGCGGACGGCCCAATCGCTGAAATCCTTCCCGTCCAGGAATGCCGTCACATAACCGTTGGGGTTGGCAACACCAAAATACCCCGCCGTTCTCTCCAGGATGCAGGCGATCTGCTCCCGGGTGATGGAGTCTTCCGGGTGGAACCGTCCGTCTCCATACCCCTGGATGATCCCATATCCGTTCAGGGCCGTCACGGCTTCATTGTCGATATCCGTAAAAGGGCTGAGGCTCTCCGGCTCTTCCGCCGGCACTTCGGCGTCCCCATCCATCGGTTCTTCCGATCGGGTCTCCCCCTCTGGAGGTTCCTCCGGAAGGGTCTCTCCCGGTGCCTCATCTAACACCTCTTCCGAAGCCGCTTCTGTCGGCGGCAGTTCCCGGCCTTCCTTCACGCAGATCATCCGGTAGATCAGCTCCGAAAACAGCAGCCGGTCGATGGGCGCCCGGTAATCATATTCCTCCTCGGCGATCCCGGCTTCTTCCGCCGCGGCAACTTCCGCCGCCGCCCAGGAAGACGGTTCAAACACCGTTGGATCCTCTTCTTCCGTTTCCTCTGCAAAAACGCCCACCGGCACCGACGTCAATAAAAGCAGGCACGTCAGCACCCATGCCATCCATTTCCCTTTCATTGTCTTCCCCCTCCTTGAAAAAAAGAGCGGCTGCTGCCGCTCTTTCGGTATTATTCCACGCCCTGGATCTTTTCTTCACCGTTTTCATCTTTGTAGGTATAAACGGTGTAGCCGTTGTAGTGGTGTTCACCGTCCTGGCCGTCTCCCAGGCAGCTGGAAGAATAGGACGAAGAATCCGGCTGACCATACTGAGAGGTGTAATCCGACAGGCTCTTACCGGTGTAGCTTTCCGCGTCAGCTTTGGTCCCGGTCTTCTTGTCTGTGGACGCAGCCTGTTCCTGAGCCGGCTGCTGTGCTTTCTGAGTCTGGCTCTGGGTCTTCTGGGTCTTCTGGGTCGTAGAAGCTGTCTTCTGAGTCGTGGACGCCTTCTTTTCCGTCTGTGCAGCAGACGCAGCCGCCTTGGATTCTTCCTGCTGGACTTCTTCCACATCTTCCGCCGCTTCTTCTGCCACTTCTTCTGCTTCGGCTTCCTGGCTTTCCACTTCTTCTGTCACTGCAGATTCTTCACTCTGGGCATCCTCCGATCCGGATGAACCGCAGCCTGCCAGTCCAAAACAGCACACCAGCGCCAATATCAACATACTGATCAGTAACTTCTTCATCTTTCTTCCTCCTAATTCACGTTCAGATTTGTGCAAGTCAACCAATCCCTTTTCCCCTCTATTATAACGGAAAGGACCCCGTTTTGTACAGACTCTTCCGGCAGATATGCAGTAAAACGACCGTAATCTCTTTCGGTCTCACCCGCCCCGGCCGGAAAGGCTTCATACAGGTCTGATTCCGTGTTGACGTAGATCCGGGTGTCCGCACGGACCCCTTCCGGGCCGAAGATCCCGGTGATTTTGACGAATCCCGGCATCTCCATGCAGGGCTCCATCTGTATCGTCACTTCCCGCACCGGGTCCTCCACCGGGTCGATCCCCGGGTCCGCTGCCGGCGCCGGCATGATGGGCGCCATCTCTGAAAGATCTGCCAGGTTCCGCTCCACGATCTCCACCGCCAGAACGTCTGCGCCGCCCGATCCCAGCCAATCCAGCCGGTAGGGCATCTGACGGGAGAATGCCGCCCGTTCAAAGGCATCCCCAAAGAAGGGATGCAGGGCGTTCCCGAAGGAATCCCGGAACATCAAAAGGGTACCCCTGCCTTCGCTGCAAACCGTCTCCAGCAGCTGCTTGTCCACCGGCGGCGCCTCCTCCGACCCATAAGCCGACAGCCCCTCTGCCGGACTCACAAAGGGCTCCATCTCCTGAGAAGACAGATACCGGAAGCGGAAGGCCCGGTCAAACATCATGTTATCATCCAGCTCTTTCCCCGCCGGATAAAGCATTTCGTACAGGTCTCCCGGGTGATCTTTCGTCACCTGAAAGGTTTCGCCGCTCCAGTCCACCGCCTCCCGGTGAAGGCTTTCCATCACCTTGCCAAAGGCCTTCGCCGCCCCCATCCGGTTCCAGTGGGAATCCAGCCGGTGGTACAGACCCGCTTCGTCCAGGGTCTCCCGGAGAGGCACATAGTTCACGTCATATCGTTTCAAGGCCTCTTCCAGTTTATCCAGGTTCTTCGCTTCCTCAAACGCTTCCCCCACCCGGGGCATATAGACCGCATTGGCGGCCAGGGAATTCTTATTGGGTGCCACCGTGAACACGAAGTCCGCCCCCTGCGCTTCGGCATATTCCTGCATCATCTCCAGGGTCCGTCCGATCCCGAAGATCTCCCGGTCGCTCAACGTATCCCGGTGAAGGTAATCGTCCAGGGTGTCCGCAAAGAACAGCCACCCTTCTTTCCCCAGCACCACTTTCGGAGAAGCGGATTCCCGGAAAAGGAAAGCCTGAAGCTTCGCATAAGCGGTGATGGCTTCCTGCCGGCCGGCGAAGCGGTCAGCGATGTAGTCAGTGGCCTCCCGGGTAAAATCTTCATTGAAGCGCCCTTCCGGATCCGTCAGGGAAGGC
>CADBSL010000198.1 GCA_902797345.1 uncultured Eubacteriales bacterium | reverse complement strand
TATTTGTGATTGAACCGCTCCGCCAGATCCCGGGTCAGTTCGATGTGCTGTTTCTGGTCATTGCCTACGGGCACGTATTTGGCATCGTAGAGCAGGATGTCCGCCGCCATCAGGAGCGGATAGGTAAAGAGACCGGTGGGTGCGGATTCGCTGCCCTTGCTCTTGTCCTTGAACTGGGTCATCCGGCTCAGTTCTCCGGTATAGGAATTGCAGGTCAGGATCCAGGAAAGCTCAGCGTGCTGGGGCACAGTGGACTGAACGAAGATCGTGGCCTTGTCCGGGTCCACGCCGACGGCCATGTAGAGGGCCGCCACGTCCAGCGTAGTCTCTCTCAGCTGTTTCGGGTCCTGAGGCACGGTGATGGAGTGCATGTCCACGATGCAGTAGGTACAATTCATCTCATCCTGCAGATCCACGAACTGCTTCAGTGCGCCGATATAGTTTCCTAAATGAATGTTTCCTGTGGGCTGTACGCCGGAAAATACATTGGGTTTTGTCATTTTCTTTCTCCTATTCTGTCTTCATGCTGATCTGTTCCGGGCCGTTTTCTTCTTCGTCGTCCCTCAATACTTTCGCGATGGCGATGATGTTTTCGTCTTCCTTCACCCGCATCAGCTTGACGCCCTGGGTGGCACGACCCAGCTTGGAGACTTCGGAGACGCTCATGCGGATGATCAGTCCGTCGGAATTGATCAGCATGATCTCGTCATCTTCCCGGACGGCCAATGCGCCGACCAGTGCTCCGGTACGCTTGATCTTGCTCTTGTCGTAGGTCAGCATGCCCTTGCCGCCGCGGGCCTGGACCTTGTATTCCTTCATCCTCGTCCGTTTGCCGTAACCCAATTCGGTCACTACCAACAGCTCTTCATCGCTGTTTTTCAGTTCCATGGCTACGACTTCGTCGTCTCCCTCCAGAGTGATGGCTCTTACGCCGCCGGCCGCCCGGCCCATGGGTCTGACGTCGTTTTCGTGGAAGGAGATGGATTTTCCCTGACGGGTGATGATGACGATCTCGCTGTCACCGGTGGTCCGGGCGATGCTGATGAGGCTGTCGCCGTCCTTCAACTTCACGGCGATGATGCCGGTCTTCCGGGAAGTGTCGAACTGGGACATTTCCGTTTTCTTGATCACGCCGTTTTTGGTCACGCAGACCAGATATTCATCTTCGGAGTAGTTTTTGATGGGGATCATGGCGGTGACTTTTTCCCCGCTGGCCAGGTTCAGGAAGTTCACGATAGGCGTGCCCTTGCTCATCCGCTGTCCATCGGTGATCTCGTAAGCCTTGATCCGGTAAACTTTTCCGGTGTTGGTGAAGAACATGATGTAATCGTGGGTGGATGTGGTGATCATCTGTTTCACGAAATCGTTCTCCCGGGTGGTGAGGGCTGTGATGCCCTTGCCGCCCCGTTTCTGGTTTTTATAGGAATCCGCCGGGACCCGTTTGATGTACCCCAGGTGGGTCAGGGTCACTGCCACGTCTTCTTCTTCGATGAGTTCTTCTTCATCGATCTCTGTGGCATCCGCGGTGATCTTCGTCTTCCGCTCGTCGGCATATTTATCTTTGACCTCCAGCAGTTCTTCTTTGATGATGCCCATCAGAAGAGATTCGTCCGCCAGCACCTTCCGGTACCAGTTGATCTTTTTCATGATCTCTTCGTATTCTGCTTCGATCTTTTCCCGTTCCAGTCCCTGCAGACGGGCCAGTCTCATGTCCAGGATCGCCTGGGCCTGGATCTCGGACAGTTCAAACCGTTCCATCAGTTTGGGTTTCGCATCGTTGTAGCTGGAGCGGATGACTTTGATGATCTCATCGATATTGTCCAGCGCGATCCGATACCCTTCCAAAATGTGGGCACGGGCTTCAGCCTTGGCCAGATCGAACTTTGTCCGCCGGGTCACGACTTCTTTCTGGTGCTTCAGGTATTCCGCCAGGATCTCGTAGAGATTCAATGTCTTCGGCCGGCCGTCCACGATGGCCAGCATGATCATGCTGACGCTGTCCTGGAGCTGGGTGTGTTTGAACAGCCGGTTCAGGACGATATTGGGGTTCACATCCCGCTTGATCTCGATGACGATCCGCATTCCCTGACGATTGGATTCGTCCCGGACGGCGGTGATGCCTTCCACCACTTTATTCTTTACCAGGTCGGCGATCTTTTCGATGAGCCGGGCCTTGTTTACTTTATAGGGGATCTCTGTCACGATGATCTGGTGTTTGCCCCCGCTCATGGGTTCGATCTCGGTGACGGCCCGGACGATGGCCTTGCCCTGTCCGGTCCGGTAAGCTTCCCGAAGACCGCTCTTTCCCATAATAACGGCTCCCGTTGGAAAATCCGGTCCTTTGATGATCTTGATCAGATCTTCCACTGTGCAGTCCGGATCGTCGATCATTTTTACCGCGCCGTCGATGACTTCCCCGAGGTTATGGGGCGGGATGGAGGTCGCCATCCCGACGGCAATGCCGTTGGACCCGTTCACCAGAAGGTTCGGGTACCGGGCCGGCAAAACGACGGGCTCTTTTTCTTCCCCGTCGAAATTGTCCACGAAATCCACGGTGTCCTTTTCGATATCTCTCAGCATCTGGTGGGTCAGAGGAGTCATTCGGGCTTCCGTGTAACGCATCGCCGCTGCTCCGTCCCCGTCAATAGACCCGAAGTTGCCGTGTCCGTCCACCAAGGGGTAACGGATGCTGAAGGGCTGGGCCAGTCCGACCATTGCTTCATAGATCGAAGAGTCTCCGTGGGGGTGGTATTTACCCATGACTTCACCGACGATACGGGCGGATTTTTTGTGGGGTTTATCCGGAGTCACGCCCATCTCGTTCATGCCGTAGAGGATCCTTCTGTGGACCGGTTTGAGCCCGTCCCGGACATCCGGCAGGGCACGGCCTACGATAACGCTCATGGCATAGTCGATGTACGAGTTTTTCATCTCGTCATGGATCTCGCTGTCTATCATTTTGTGGTCTTCCATAAAATTCATGGATTCACTCATTCGTCTGCTCTCCTATTCTTTAAATATCCAATGTCGCATAGACCGCATGGTCTTCGATGAATTTCTTTCTCGGCGGTACCTTATCCCCCATGAGGATGGTGAAGATCTCGTCCGCCGCTGTAGCATCGTCCAGGGTGATCCGCTTCAGGATCCGGTGTTCGAAGTCCATGGTGGTCTCCCACAACTGCTCCGCATCCATTTCTCCCAGACCTTTGTACCGCTGGATCTCGATCTTGCCGTTTCCGCCGCTGATGCTGTTCATCAGCTTTTCCTGTTCCGGTTCCGAGTAGGTATACCAGACATCCTTTCCCTTTTTCGTCTTGAACAGAGGCGGTGTGGCCGCATAAACATATCCGCCTTCGATCAGCGGTGTCATATACCGGTAGAAGAAGGTCAAAAGCAGCGTCCGAATATGGGCACCGTCCACGTCCGCATCGGTCATGATGATGATCTTGTGGTAACGCAGCTTGTCGATGTTGAAATCGTCCCCGATCCCGCAGCCAAAAGCGGTGATCATATTCTTGATCTCATCGGAATTCAACGCCCGGTGCAGGGGTGCCTTTTCCACGTTCAGGATCTTGCCCCGAAGCGGCAGGATCGCCTGACGTCTTCTGTCCCGGCCGTCCTTGGCACTGCCGCCGGCGGAGTCCCCTTCCACCAGGAAGATCTCGGACAGAGCCGGATCTTTTTCCGAGCAGTCTGCCAGTTTTCCGGGCAGGCTCAGGGAATCCAGCGCATTGGTCTTCCGGATCAGATTCTTAGCCTTCCGGGCTGCTTCCCGGGCCTTCGCGGCGCTGATGCATTTTTCGACGATGACCTTCGCCTGTTTGGGGTTCTGCTCCAGGAAAGCAGTCATCTGGTCGTTGGTGGCCGCTTCCACGAAGCCCTTCATTTCACTGTTCCCCAGCTTGGTCTTGGTCTGACCTTCGAACTGGGGTTCTTCCAACTTGACGGAGATGATGCAGGTCAGTCCTTCCCGAACGTCTTCGCCCTGGAGGTTGTCGTCCTTTTCCTTCAGAAAACCATTTTTCCGGGCGTAATCGTTGATGGTCCGGGTCAGAGCCGATTTGAACCCTACCAGGTGCATCCCGCCTTCTGTGGTATTGATATTATTTGCATAGGAATAGATGTTTTCATTGTAGCGGTCGGTATACTGCAGCGCCACTTCCATTTCGGAATTGCTGCGGACCACCTCAAAGTAGATCACATCCGGGTGCAGCGCATTCTTGTCTTTATTCTGGTACTTGACGAATTCTTTGATCCCGCCTTCGTACATGAACTCATCGCTGTTTTCAAAACCCTTCCGTTCGTCCTTGAGTTTGATGGTGATCCCCTTGTTCAGGAAAGCCATTTCTCTCAAACGGTGCTGGATCGTGGAATAGTCGTAGATCACTTCATCGAAGATCTCCGGGTCCGGCTTGAACCAGGTCTTCGACCCGGTCTTCCGGGCATTGCCCACCACTTCCAGGTCGGAGGTGACCTTTCCTCTGGAGTATGTCTGACGGTAAAGCTTTCCATCTCTCTTGACCTCTACCACCATTTCTTCCGACAGAGCATTGACGACGGATGCGCCCACTCCATGGAGACCGCCGGATACTTTATATCCTCCGCCGCCGAATTTCCCGCCGGCATGGAGTACGGTGTGGATGACTTCCACCGCCGGACGCTTCATTTTCGGGTGTTCGTCCACCGGCATCCCACGGCCGTCGTCCTCCACCTCGATGGAATTGTCTGCTTTGATCTTAACAGAGATATTTTTACAAAAGCCCGCCAGGGCTTCGTCGATACTGTTATCCACGATTTCGTAGACCAGATGATGCAGGCCCCGGACACCTGTGGAGCCGATGTACATTCCCGGCCGTTTGCGGACTGCTTCCAGACCCTCAAGGACCTGGATCTGCTCCGCGCCGTATTCGCTGATTTTGTTCTTTTTGGATGCCAAATCTTCCACCTCGTATTCTTCTATGTTACTATTATTTTATCTTCTTTTTTCTCTTTTTTATAAACGATTAATTATATCATAAATCACTATATTTTTCAAGGATTTAAGGGGACTTTGTGGATTAAACGAAAAATAAAATCTATTTACTGAAAAAATTCATCAGACAGGCAATCAGGCTCTTTTTTACTGATAATAATCTATGGTCAGTGACCAATCATTTATTTCTCCGGATCCGCATTATTTCCTTTGCAGATATTATACCATATTCTTGAAATTTACTCAACATAATTTTCTTTTAATTGCATTTTTTACCTGTTTTCGGACAGATTCGGTAAGGAGAGCTGAAAGCTTTAAGC
>CADBSL010000197.1 GCA_902797345.1 uncultured Eubacteriales bacterium | reverse complement strand
TCTGCTTCTGCGACTTTCCAGGATGGGAAGACCTATCAGGCAAGGATCGAACTGGCTCCGGATTCAGGGTATGTGTTCCCAAAACAGACGGATTTGAGTATCACACTGAATAATCAGCCTCTGGGCGGAGGTATAACCTCTTTGGATGAAAACAAGATGACTATCACGAAGGAATACAAGGCTACGGCAACGAGAGTGAATCCCTTCATAGATATATATGAAAGTGACATTTATTACGACGCCGTCCTATGGGCGTACTATCATAATCCCTTTATCACCAATGGAGTTGACGCCACGCATTTTGGACCGCGTGACACAGTGACGAGAGGTCAGTGTGCGGCCTTCCTGTGGCGGGCTATGGGTTGTCCGGAACCTAAATCAAACTATAATCCATTCAACGATGTGCCGGAGTGGCAGTACTACTATAAGCCGGTCCTGTGGGCAGTGGAGAATGGGATCACGAAAGGAACCTCAGCGAACAAATTCTCCCCGGATCAGAAGCTCAGCACAGCCCACATCATCACCTTCCTGTATCGGACGAAAAACAAGGGTAAGGATGGATGGTATGAAGAGGCAAAAGCCTGGGCAACGAAAGGTTATGGATCAGACCAACCATTTGGGGTCACCATGCTTGTGAGTCCGGAGATAAACTGCGAAAGAGCATGGGTCGTCTATTTCCTTTATAAGTCGAAGTAAATGAAACAGACCATGCAATGAGGGTAACCAGATGCAAGGTTGGGGAATATGATCTCTGACCTTGCATTTTTGGTTGAAGAAGAACCAGGGGGTTATAGGCAATAAGCCCGGCTTGTGGTATAATGGAGTCCAATATGCACAAATGGTGCAGGCAGCTGATTTTCAGGTGGAGACAGATATGTTTGAGATCATATTCATCCTTTTCGGACGGGAAAACCGTGGAAGCAATGTTGACGAATCCGGGGAACCACCGGTTCACGGAAGGGGACAGAATGAAGATCAGGTATCTGCCGGACCGGCAGGAGTACCCGGTTTTGGTGGAGATGCTGGATACAAAGAACGGTGTTTGAGAGGATCAGGACGAAAAAACGGACCATACGAAAAAACAAGGGGGTCGAAATCATGAAGATTCTTGTGCTGAATGGCAGCCCAAGACCTAAGGGGAATACGGCAGCGATGACCGCTGTTTTCCGGAAGGAAGCAGAGAACAACGGGCACCGGGTAAAGGAATTCAGCGTTTGTAAAATGAATATCAAGGGCTGCCTGGCCTGTGAATATTGTCACGGAAAAGTCCGCGGTGAGTGCGTTCAGAAAGATGATATGCAGGAAATCTATGCGGAGTTGAAAGATGCAGAAATGCTGGTGCTGGCTGCCCCGATCTATTATCACGGCATTTCCGGACAGCTGAAATGTGTGATCGACCGGTTCTATTCCGCACTGTATCCAACTGCACCAAAGACACTGAAGAAGGTCGCTATGTTTTTAAGCTCCGGAGATGATGATATGTATGTCGGAGCAAAGTTTTCCTATGACGGGGATTTCCTGGGGTATTTGGGGCTGGAAGGCTGCGGGATCTTTACCAATCATGATACGGATGTGATGGAGCGGATCAAAAACATGGCCAGACAACTGTAAGGATCAAAGGTCCGTGAAGAGATGAAATAATATATGAAAACAACCCCGGATGTGATATAATCTAATATCGATTCGGGGCGTTTTTTGAAGCGCCGAAGTCAAAACAGAGAAGAAAGAGAAGTCTTTATGAAATACAGGATCTTAATGGTCTGCCACGGCAATATCTGCCGAAGTGCCATGGCGGAGTTTATGCTGAAGGATATGGTAGAGAAGGCCGGACGCAGTGAAGAGTTTTATATCGAGTCCGCGGCGACTCACAACGACGAGATCGGGAATCCGGTCTACCCGCCGGCGAAGGCGAAGTTGGCGGAGCACGGGATCGGTTGCGCCGGGAAGACAGCCCGCCGGATCCGCCGGGAGGACTATGACCGGTTCGATCTGATCATCGGGATGGACCGGGCCAATATGAGGAATATGGAGCGGGCCTTCGGAGGCGACCCAGAGGGGAAACTGGAGATGATGATGGATTACACAGACCGGCCCGGCGAGGTGGCAGACCCTTGGTATACCAGGGATTTCGAGGCCACCTGGCTTGACCTGGTGGAAGGCTGCCAAGGGCTGTTGGAGAGTTTGGAATAGGGGGA
>CADBSL010000196.1 GCA_902797345.1 uncultured Eubacteriales bacterium | reverse complement strand
AGGAAATACTTCAGAGCGTCCACGCCGTATTTTTCGATCAGCACCACCGGATCCACCACGTTGCCCCGGGACTTGGACATCTTCCCGCCTTCCAGCAGGATCCAGCCATGACCGAAGACTTTCTTCGGCAGGGGTTCTTCGATGGACATCAGCATCGCCGGCCAGATAATGGTGTGGAAACGGACGATCTCCTTCCCCACCAGGTGGATGTCAGCCGGCCAGTATTTCTTGTATTTTTCATCATCATCCGGGTATCCCAGAGCGGTGATGTAGTTGGAAAGCGCATCCAGCCAAACGTAGATCACATGCTTTTCGTCGATGGGCACCGGGATCCCCCAGTCAAAGGTGGACCGGGAAATACACAGATCCTCCAGGCCCTGCTTCACGAAATTGATCATTTCGTTTCTTCTGGATTCCGGCTCCAGGAATTCCGGGTGATTCTCAAATAACTCCAGCAGCCGGTCCTGATACTTGGAGATCTGGAAGAAGTAGGCCTCCTCCTTCATCTTCTCCACGGGACGTCCGCAGTCAGGGCACTTGCCGTCCACCAGCTGGGTCTCTGTCCAGAAGGATTCGCAGGGAGTACAGTACCACCCTTCGTAAGCACTCTTGTAGATATCGCCTTTTTTATACATTTTCATGAAGATGTCCTGGACCCGCTTCACATGCCGTTCCTCAGTGGTCCGGATGAAGTCGTCATAGGAGATCTCCATGGTCTTCCACAGGTCTTTGACGCCGGCAACGATTTTGTCCACGTATTCGATGGGCTTCATGCCGTTCTCGTCGGCGATCCGCTGGAGTTTCTGACCGTGTTCATCGGTGCCGGTCAGGAACATCACATCGTACCCCTGGAGCCGCTTGAACCGGGCCATCGCATCCGCCGCCACCGTGCAGTAAGTATGCCCGATATGCAGGTTGGAGCTGGGGTAGTAGATCGGTGTTGTAATATAAAATGTCTTCTTCTTATCCATTGGTTGTTACCTCCTTCGTAGAGAGGCGAATGGAACCTCTCCGAAAATGTGCAATATATTATATCATAAGGAGATGGAAGATGGAAGTGTTAAGTCGGGAGTCGGGAGTGGGGAGCCAGAAGCTGGGAGCCAGGGGCTGGAAGCAGGGAGCAGGGAGCCGTTTGTCATCCTGAGCGAGCGAAGGATCTAGCCAAAGAAAAACGGGCGTTCCCGCCCGTCCTTTCATCTCATCACAAAAAAGCGTGACGCTTCTATTTGCCTCTCTGAAGTTCCCGCCGTCATGATGAATAAAC
This sequence comes from uncultured Eubacteriales bacterium, assembly GCA_902797345.1. Taxonomy (GTDB): domain Bacteria; phylum Bacillota; class Clostridia; order Peptostreptococcales; family Anaerovoracaceae; genus RUG14258. The sequence goes on along the minus strand of CADBSL010000196.1, from coordinate 13,080 downwards.
CAAAAAAATAGAGGACCAGGCGCCTTGCCATGGTCCCTTCTTTCGTTTCCAATACTATATCCTCCTGCCGTTATGACAGCCCCGCGCTGCTGAAAGCACTGGTCAAAGCAACGCCGGCCACGGCACTGAAAATGATACACAGTGCGATGATCACTGCCATGATGATGAACTGGGCAATGGCCCAATTCCGTCTGGCGGGGTATTTCGGAGAACCCCCCACGGCCCAGACGATCAGCATGATGAATCCCACGATGGGGATCGCCGTGATGATCAGCGTCACGATCCAGTTGCCGATACCCATTTCCCGGCCGGTCTCCGGCTGATAAAAGGTCTGATTCTGTGTCGGACCGGTTTTCTGACCGCGGAACGCATCCCAGTCTTTCTGTCCTCCTGTGGACTGGTATCCGGTCTTCCCGGCAGCTGCTCCTGCCCCGCCGGCTCCGGCCGCTCCGATGCCGCTCCCGGAAGTCCGGGTGCTCTCGGAGATCACCTGCTGCCCGCAGCCCGGGCAAAATCTATCCGTCATGTGCAGCGGCGTGCCGCAGTGTTCACAAAATTGAGCCATCGTTTCGCGCCTCCGTTAATAGACTATAATTCTTTATTATTAATTATTATATATTATTATTTATTATACCACATTTTCGGCCAAAAATCCATCGGCACCCGGAGAGCCTACGCAAAGATCAGGTGGGCCAGAGGGCACACGATGACCAGCGAGATCACCGTTCGTTCCAGGAAGATGATGAACAGATCCACGAATCTTACCGGCAGCTTCGATCCCAGGATCAGCACCCCGATCTCGTCCAGATAGATCAGCTGGGTCACGGAAAATACGGCGATGATGAACCGGGTCATCGGACTGGCGATGGTCCCCGCCGCGATAACGGAGGGGGTGAACATGTCTACGAACCCTACGATCATGGTCCGGGAAGCTTCCACCGCTTCCGGTACCTGCAGCAGCTGCAGCAACGGCAGGAACGGTCTTCCCAGCCAGTCGAAAATGGCGGTGTTGTTGGCCAGCACCAGGGCCAGCGTTCCGATGCACATCACCACCGGCAGCACGCCGAACCACATGCCCACAGCATTTTTCATCCCATTTTCAAAGAACTGCTTTACGCCCTTATGCTCTTCCACCCGCTTCAAAGCCAGGTCCAGGCCATATTGATGCAGGGAGGTATAGCCTTCCGGAATGTTCTCCGGCATCGCTTTCCCTTCCACTAAATAGGTGTCCTTTTTGAGAGAGAGGGGCGGGATCCGGGGAAGCAGGATGGCGCAGACCACCCCAATCAGACAGATGCACAGATAATAGATCCCGAAATACTCCATCAGATCCACCTGCGCCAGCACCACGATGCTGAAAGTAATGGATACCGCGGAGAAGGTGGTGGCGATAATGGAGGCCTCCCGGGCGGAATAGTATCCGCCTTCATATTGATTGCAGGTCAGCATGACCCCCAATGTTCCGTCCCCGATCCAGGAGGTGAAACAGTCTACCGCCGCTCTCCCGGGGATCTTGAACAGAGGCCGCATGACCCGGGTCAGCATCGCGCCCACGAATTCCAACAGTCCAAAATCCAATAGCAGCGGCAGCAGGAGTCCCGCGATGGCGAAGATGATCACCAACACCGTCATCAGGTCCCCCAACACAAATCCACCGGCATCCGGATCGCTGATCATGTGAATCAGTCCCGTTTCTCCTTCACCGGTGCCCAGCCCCAGATACACGATCCAGATCACCACAGCTCCCAGCACCCGGACGATGGTCCACACCGGAGAAGCTGCGAAGGCGCTTTCCAGAAGAGGCTTTTTCAGAAAGATGCCCGGCCGTACCAGCCCGATCACCGTCATCACAGCGGAAACCGTTACGATGATCACGCACAACAGCGGCAGAAAACCTCCCAGAAGACCTCCGATCCAGTCCGCCAGGACTTTCACGGCGATGGTCCAGCTGTCTGCCACCTTGATGGGAACCATGAACAGCAGTATGCCTATGATGGAGGGGATCAGGAATCCTGCCAGTGTTTTTCGACTCTTTTTTTCCATATTTTTTTCCTCGCTTTAATTTGATTTTTTAATTATTTATTTTTGATTTTTTTAATTATTTTTTTTATTCTTTTTGATTATTTTTCACATTCCACGGGTTTTCCACCGTTTTTTCACATCGATATCGCCGTACTATTATTCCATAAACCGGTTGATTTCTCAATACGCATCTTTAAAAATCTTGTTTTTTTTGCTGATTTTTTTCCACAGCGCGCTGTCACAAAACTGCCACAAAGAGTTCAGAAAACCGCCAAACCGTTGATATAGCTCAAATTCTTGCAATTTCCTGACTTTTGAGGTATAATGGGAGAAACCTGACGCGCGGGACTCCGGGTGCTCAGGGGAGGTAATTTTATGAGAAAAACTATTCTACCGTTATTTTTAGCATTACTGATGTTATTGACTCTGTTTCCGGCAAATGTTTTAGCGGAAGAACAATCCGAAGTTATTTCAGAAGACATTTCATCAGACGAAGAAGTGGTCCTCACGGGCGAAGAGATCTCCGAGGACGAATTCGTCGTGACCGACGAAGAATTCGAAGAAATCGTAGAGCTTGAAGGCACCGAAGAGGGGATCGTCTATGCCCTGGCAGCCAAAACGTCAGAAGCACAGCCGAAAAAGGTTTGGGACTTCTTTGTAGCAAAGCTGGGGAATGAATACGCCGCCGCCGGCGTCATGGGCAACCTGAAAGCAGAAAGCGGTTTTCTGGCTACCAACGTACAAAACAGCTTTGAAAAGAAGCTCGGGTATAATGACAATACCTACACAGATGCCGTCGACAACGGTTCCTACACGAACTTCGTTCACGACAGCGCCGGATACGGCCTGGCACAGTGGACTTACTGGAGCCGGAAGCAGGGATTGCTGGCTTATGCCAATTCCATCAACGCTTCCGTCGGGAACATCGACATGCAGCTGGAATATTTATGGAAGGAGCTGACCTCCGGGTACAGCGGCCTGGTCAACACCCTGAAGAATTCCACTTCCGTGGCTCAGGCAGCCAGCGCCTTCATGCTCCAGTTCGAACGGCCGGCAGACCAGAGCGCTGCAGCTCAGGCAGTACGTGCTTCCTATGGACAAACGTATTATAATCAGTACGCCGGATCGGCAAAGACCACGACAACTACGACTTATGTGGCGTCCCCGCCGGCAGGAGCTACTGTAAAGTTCCCGACACTGCTCACCTATAGACAGGGCATGTTCCGGGATGTTCCCTCTTACGAATGGTTCACCAAGTATGTGGCCAGCGCCTACCAGATGTCTCTGATGAAGGGCAAGCTGGACAACCTGTATGAACCCTATGAAAACGTCAACATCGCTCAGGCGATCACTATGGCAGCCCGTGTCCACAGTATTTACACCAAGGGCAAGGAAAACTTCACTCAGACCGGCAACACCTGGTTCCGAGTTTATCTGGATTATGCGTACCAGAACGGCATTATCGACTATGCGATGTACTGGGGCAATGTGGAACGGACGGCGACCCGCGGAGAATTCGCTCAGATCTTCTCCAAGGCGATCCCGGATGCCGGATTGACAGCGATCAACAACAAATCCATCGGCTCAATCAGAGACGTGCCGAAGAGCAACAAGTATGCAACAGCGATCTACAAGCTCTATAATGCAGGCGTCCTCTGCGGGAAGGAAGACGGAAGATTCTACCCCAACGCAAAAGTGACCCGTGCAGAAGCTGCTACGATCCTCACCCGGATGGCTGATTCCAGCCAGCGGATCAAGCTGTAACAATAACATCGTTAAAAATGACAACAACAACCAAAGCCTCGCGGTGAAAACCGCGAGGCTTTTTCCTTGCTGTTAATGATCCTTTTCCTCTCACCGAGCCGCTTCAGCAACTGCGCTCCAGGCGTCCACGAGCATCTCCAGTCTCCACCGGGCATTGGCAGGGCTGGTGGAGGGCAGGACGACGGCCTCCCGACCGATCAGCGGCTGCGTATATGTCCGATACAGCTTCCCGGCGGTCTGGCCATTCACGAAAATCTGCCGGATCGGTGCTTCCGTCAGGATCCGGCTCAGGTCATTTATGGTGACGTTTCGGATGCTGGCATCGGAGGAACCGGTAATGTCGCAGGAATGGATCACGTCCCATACCGCCACATGGTTTTTCAGCAGAAAGGCTTTCTTTTCTTCGATCGTGCCCGGCACAGAGACCGGTTCGCCTTCGCTCGATCCAGGGGAACCCGCCGGCGCAAACAATGCCGCCAGCACCTTCCAGAATCGATTCTGGGGATGACCGTAAAAGAAGCCCTGCTCCCGGGACTTTACAGATGGAAAACTTCCCAGGATCAGCACCCGGGAAGTCTTATCGTAAACCGGTTCGATGGGGTGAACGATCATTTCTCCCCCTCCAGTTCCTTTTTACACCTCAGGCGGATCTCCTCCAGATCCAGAAAATCACCATGGATCCAGCTGAAGGCCCGCAGCAGAAATTCGGTTGTTTCCAGAAGTGTTTCATACTCCTTCTGAAAATCCAGCTCATCCAGATAATCCTCCAGAAAACCGGAGAAGCCGTAATTCCATTCCGTCGAATCCTCCAGGTCCTCCAGGGTGGTCCGGCCCATTTTCCCCTTCAGTTCTCCTTCCAGGGTCGACCGGAAGATCCCGAAGGCTTCCGCCCACATCGGCAGAGGACGCTGCCCCTGCTCCAGTTTCTCATAACAGGCTTCCGCTGCCTGGTCAAATCGGTTCCATACATTTGCCATTGCACAGCTCCTTTCCGGGGGACTGACCCCTACTGCTTTTTCTGTTCCTGTCTCTTCGCCCGGTTGTTGGTATCCAGACTCTTCCCGAAAACGAAGAACCGGTCATACAGGAATTCCGTTACAAAATTACAGGCCATATTCAGCCCGGTGACCAGGTATTCATTCCACCCCAGGGTCTCCGCCAGATAATTCCCTCCAATGGTGGTCACCGGCGTAAACACACAGTAGAACGCCGCCACCTTCAACATGGCGATGGGCACATTATTCGCAGACTGGAAGGTGAAATGCCGGTTCAGCGTGAAGTTCCACAGCACCGAACAGATCAACGCTACCAGATAACAGGGCCAGTACGGAAAATCCGACAGCCGCTCCATCAGGGTGAATACGATGATCTCGATGATCCCCGCCGACACGGAGAACAGTCCGAATTTGATGGCCCGTACGGCCTCTTTTCGCTTTTGTATATTCAAATCATTGCCCATAGTTATCACTCTCCCCTGAGCCGCGCAAACAGCTTTTTATTGCTGGCATGCAGTGCCTTGAACACAACATAATTTCTCTGGTAGACCTTTTCAAACTCTGTCCGTGGTTCAAAAGAATACTTTGCCGGAATGAGCCCCGCGATCTCCTCCATGCTGCCGATGCCTCCAAGGCCGACCGCCGCCGTCAGAGCCGCTCCCACAGAACCCACGTTTTGAGGGCTGTCCGGCACTTCTACTCTCCGTCCGGTGATATCCGCCAGGATCTGCGCCGTCACCGGGCTCAGGGCACCGCCGCCGCAGAACCGCAGGACCTCTGAGGTCCTGACCTTCTTTTCCTGGCACTCCAGCATCCACCGGAGATGGTAGCAGATTCCTTCCACCACCGCCCGGATCATTTCGGTTTTCCCGGTCTCCAGGGTCAGCCCGAAGAACATCCCCGCGGCATTCGGATCCTCAAAGGGGCACCGATTCCCGTGGAGCCAGGGCGTAAAGACTACCCCGCCGGCCCCGGGCTCCGCCCGTTCGATCACCTCTGACAGATAATCATACAGGCTGGCGTACACGTGCTCATGGCTCCCGGTGATATCCATTTTCTCCAAATAGATCCCGATCTCGTCCAGTGCCAAATGGTCTTTCACCCACTCCAGGCACTTCCCGGCAGTCTCCATTTCCGCAAAATAGTTATATTTCCCGCTCTGGGCACCGACAATAGAGGCGATCATCGCCTCTGTATCCACCGATTGTTTTTCCACGATGGTGGACACCCAACCAGAGGTCCCGCAGTAAATGTGCGTATCCCCGGTGTTCACGCAGCCGGCACCGATCCCGATGAGGGAAGCGTCTCCGCCCCCGCCCATGACCGGGGTCCCGGGACACAGCCCCAACTCCAGGGCCTGTTCTTCCCGCAGAGTCCCGGCCACATCCGTGGTCCGGATCACCGGCGGAAGGTGGCGGGTATCCACGCCGAAGGTCTGGCAGAGTTCCTCGCTCCACCGCTTCTTTCCATACCGGGTGTCATACAATATGGTGGCAAAGGCACTGTCCTCCGTCATGATGAATCGTCCTGTCAACCGGCCGATCAGGTACTCCTTCACGTCCAGCCACCAGCGAGCCCGGGCAAAAGCCTCCGGCTCGTGATTTTTCACCCATAAATATTTCCACATGGGGTCCTTCGCGCTGCCGGACACGGCTCCGGTGATCCGAAGGGATTTCAGCAGCCGGTGAGCATTCATCCCCGCCACTTTAAAGCCGGAGGCGATGCCTTCCTGCATTTCCGCCTCTGCCCGCTGATCCATATAACTCATGGGGTTTCGGACAGCGTTTCCTTCTTCATCCACCAGCACCAACCCCTGCATCTGGGAGCAAAACGAGAGTCCCCGGATCTCCTCCGGCGAGATGCCGGTGTTTTCCACCGTTTCCCGGATGCTCTGCTTCATGGCTTCCCACCATTCCTCCGTGTGCTGCTCTGCACCTCCGTCCGGGAAGGTATATAACCCGTACCCCGCCGAGGCGCTTCCCAGCATCCGAAGGGTCTCTCCCAATTCAAACAGACAGGTCTTGACACCGGTGGTCCCAATGTCGATCGCCAATATCTTCATTATTCTTCCTCTTCCGCTTTTTTCAGTTTGGAGTACTTCTTCAAATAGAAGCTCCGCTCCAACCGCGCACTGACGGAGGGTACCGATGGCGCCGCCTTCTTCAAACCCAGATTCGCCGCCTGACAATTCTTCTCCAGCACCAGCACCACGGCTTCCGCTTCTTCCTTATCCGGAGCATAGCACAGGGCGCCATCCCCCTTGATCATCACCGCATTCCGGTCTTTCAGGGCTTTCCGTACTTCTTTGCCGGAAGGCACCGCACCCACACAGGGAATGTCGACCCCGCCGATCTGGGCCATATCGTCCAGATAAGGCTTCAGAGTCTTCCCTCTCCGGCTCATTTCCATCACATAGGGCGTCCGACTGTGGATCAGCCACCCCTCCTGCCATTCCCGGCCGAAGGTGGTCCCGCCTTCTATCTGGATCTTCTCGCCGCAGCGCTTCTCATAGATCCGTCCGCACACCAACTCCAGGGTCCGGGCCACTTCCATGGCCTCCTGCTCGTCCGCGCCCATGCAGGCCACCCCGTGGTGACGCATCAGGATCGCCTTCGCATCCGGGTTCTTCTTCGCGGCCCAGGCCACATTTTTCGCCAGTTTCGCCGTGGAGGAAAGCCCGTACTGTGCACAGGGCACCACCGGCCCCAGGATCTTTCGTTCTTCCTCTGTCACCAGTTTCTCTCCCATATCCGTCAGATCCAGATCCTCTCCCTGGATGCTGATGGCCGAAGCATTGGTCTGGTGGGTGTGGATGATGAAATCACAATCCGGCCGTACCCGGTACAGCCGTGCATGCATCCCTTTTTCGCTGGAAGGTTTCAGGTCTCCCTCCCATTTCTCGTCCCGGATCCGGACCTTCACCAGATCCTCTCCGGTCATCTCGTCGTAGTCCCTGCCGCTGGGAGTGATCAGAAACTCACCTTCCGAGATCCGGGCGCTGACATTTCCCCAGGTCCGGGCGATCAGGTGGTTCTTTTTCATTTCCCGGCAAGCTTCCAGGATCTTCTCTTTTGCCTGTTCCATATCGTAAATCATAGTCGTTTTCTCCTGCTTTTTCACCGGATCACCCAAGCAATCCGCACTTTTCAAATACCCGGTCGAAACGGGCGATCAGATCATCGATCATTTCTTCATCATAAGCTGCACTGGTGTAAAGTCTGGAGCCTGCCAGGGTCACGATCCCCTCTGCCATATAGGCCGCTCCGATGTGTTCCATTTCTTTCTGCCGGCGTCCGGTCTCCTTCAGGACCGTCGGCAGAGTCCAGGGCTTCGACCAGTCGATGGAGAAATGCATGGTCCCCACCGTATCCACATGGCAGATGGAGCCCTGGTTGAAGATCACGAAGGGCAAGCCGTACTTCTTCGCAGAGGCCTGAAGGCCTGCCACCAGACGGTCCGCCATCCGGCCGGCCTTCTCACAGGCGCCGGTCCGTTCGATCTCTTCCAATGTATAATAACCTGCGCAGCAGGAAATGGGCGTCGCCGCCATGGTCCCGCCGCAGAGGGCCTTTTTGACCTTTTTCCCGGAGGAATCCAGTCCTGCACCCAGGTGCTGCATGCAGTCTTTGTGTCCGCCGATGCCGCCGGCTCCCGGATACCCTCCGGCGATGACCTTGCCGAAGATCGTCAGATCCGGGTCTACGCCGAAATAGCTCTGAGCTCCGCCGGTGCCGATCCGGAATCCCGTTACAACTTCATCGAAAATCAGCAGAGCACCGTACTTGTGCGCCAGTTCTTCCGTTCCCCGGATGAATTCCCGGCTCACCGGCCAGGTGCCGCTTTCCGGTCCCACCGGTTCGATATAGACCGCCGCAGTGCCGCCCCGTGCCTTGTTTCTCTTCAGCTTCTTCTCCAAATCATCCAAATCTCCCGGGAAGAATTCGTCTGTGTGGCCAAAGACATATTTGGGGATGCCCCGGGACTGGAGTCCCTTGGTGCCCGGGATCCGGATCCCATAGGCCAGCTGGTCCGACCAGCCGTGGTAGGCGCCTCCCATCTTCAGCAGGTTCTTGTTTCCGGTCTTGAGTCTCGCCACCCGGGCAGCACACATAGCTGCTTCCGTGCCGGATCCCAGCATCCGGAACATCTCTACGGAAGGCACCAGGTCCGAGATCTTCTTCGCGAGCTTGTATTCGTATTCATGGAACAATCCGGTGGACGGTCCGCAGGTCCGAAGCAGGTCGATGACCTTTTCCCGGATCGCCGGCGGATTGCTGCCCAACACCGTGGGACCGCCGGCCTGCAGCAAGTCATAGTATTCGTTCCCGTCGATATCCCAGAGTTTTGCTCCCTCCGCCTTCGTCATCACGATGGGGAAGGGGTAATTGAAGGCCAGATTGTGCTGGACCCCGCCGGGGATGATGGTCTTCGCTTCATCGATCCGCTCCTTGGAGCCCTGGCACTTCGCCTCAAAATATTCCTGCTCGATCTTTTCCAGTTCTTCCGGCCGAATGCCCCAGACGGGCTGCCGGATCAATTCATCCAATTGTTTGTTGACCGCATCCGCATCCGGATAACGGTCGATCGCAAATCCGTTATATGCCATATGAGTTTCCTCCTGTTATTGATTGATTTCCGTATCCATTCTACTCCTCCTGCCCCTTTTCGTCCACCCAAAAAATGATCCTTCCCTCCGCCCGATGACGATTTCTCCTGTCATCCTGAGCGAAGCGAAGGATCCGCCTCTCTTCGTTCTTCCAACTTTCCACTAATAACTGATCATGCCGTACAGATCGTCGTACATCCTGTCCATGCCCTCTTTGGTGGCATTCTCCGTCGCGGAGACGCTCCAGCTGTAATGATCTTCATACCAGGTGATCATTCCCTGGCCTTCTTCCGTGAAGTAAAAATAGTAATCCGGGACTTCGGCTTCCTCCGACTCAGCTTCCTCCGCTTCCTTTGCAGTTTCCGCCGTCTCCGATCCTTCCTCAGTGTCCTCTTCCTCATCACCGATGACTTCTTCGTCATTGGTATAGGTCCACTGATAATTCATCCCGGAGATCTCCACCAGGTTCGCCGTCTTCGCCAGCCGGACATCATACTCCACGCCATCCTCGTCTGTGATCCCGATGCCGTAGATGATCGGATCCGTGTTGATCTTGTAGGTATCTCCCATCTCGTACCCGTCGTACAGATCCACCTGGAATCCCGTATCCGCCTGGAACTGAGACAGTGAGATCTGTGCCATGGGGTTGGGGACTTCCGCACCGTTCCCGGTTTTTTCTGTTCCGGATTTCGCTTCTCCGCAGCCCGCCAGCACCATTGCAAGGATCATGGCCAATACCAGGACCCCGATTATCCTGCTTTTATTCATATGCTCACGCCTTTCCTTCTTCTTTTTTTTGCCATTATATCACAACCTGCCGTCATTTCAAACCCCCGGAGACGCGCTCGGCGGTTTGACCTTGAAATGTCAGAGCAATACTGGTATATTAGAGGTAGCCATTCCGACCACCCGGTCGGAATAATCAAACCAAAGAAAAGAGTGTAACGAATGGAAACCTTCTTTGTGAGACTGACCGGAACGGTGGCTGTGATTTTAGTCATCTCCGCCATCATCGGAGGCAGCGACCTCCTTCATAGATTCTTCGGCTCCCGACGGGACTGGAGGTATGTCCTGATCGCCGGGCTTCTCGGCGGTGCTTTTGGGATCTACGGCAATATCGCCGGCGTCAGTTACTCCGGAGCTGTGATCTCCGTCCGGGATATCGGCCCCATGCTGGCGGGCTTCATGGGCGGCCCCATGGGCGGCCTGCTCGGCGGTCTGATCGCCGGGCTCCATCGACTCTCCATGGGAGGCATCACCGCTGAAGCCTGCATCATCGCCACCTGCTGTATCGGCGCCATTTGCGGAGTCCTCGCTGACAAAAGCCGCGACCACCTGATCAAACCACAGATGGCATTTCTGGTGGGCGTCATCATGGAAGTCTTCCACCTGGGCGTGGTGCTTGTCATGGTCAAACCCTTCGACACCGCCTTGGATATCGTACAAAGAATTGCCGTGCCCTTCATTCTGGTGAACGCCGTGGGCTTCGCCCTGATGATCACGGCGATGACCCAAATAGAGAACCAGCGAAAAATGACACTGGAGCGGGCCCGCCTCCAATCGGAACTGGATGCGGCTTCCGTGATCCAGCATTCACTGCTGCCCCCCATCTCGGACAAATACCCGGGGCGGAAGGAGTTGGATCTGGAAGGATTCATGAAAGCAGCAAAGGCCGTAGGCGGAGATTTCTACGACTGTTTTTTCGTGAGCGGCGACAAACTGGCCTTCCTCATCGCTGATGTATCCGGGAAGGGCATTCCGGCTGCACTGTTTATGGCCTCTTCCAAACTGACTCTGCAGAACTGTGTCCGGGACATGCCGGATCTGGCGGAAGCCATCCAGGCAGCCAATGACGCCATTTGTTCCCGCAACGAAGCGGAAATGTTCGTCACAGCATGGATCGGGACCCTGGATCTGACCACCGGCAGAGTGGACTATGTCTGCGCCGGACATAACCCGCCTATCCTGATCACGGAAGCGGGGCCGGAATACCTCCGTCACCGCAGTGGATTCGTACTGGGCGGAATGGAAGGCATCCCCTACAAACCCCAGCACCTGGTTCTGGCTCCGGGAGATGTCCTCTTCCTTTACACTGACGGCGTGACAGAAGCAGAAAATGCCAGAAAGGACCTCTACTCGGAAGAACGGCTCCAGGATTGCCTGTCCAAATTAGATTCCCACGAAGTTCGGGCAGCGATCGAAGCCGTCCGGATGGATGTGGCCGCCTTCGTCAAGGGCGTGGATCAGTCCGACGACATGACCATGCTGTGTCTGAAGTATAAAGGTCCGGCAGCCGGCAACTGATCCGTACAAAGCAAAAAACGAGCCCGGGAGCGCCATCACCGCGTCCCGGGCCTTTTTTCATTTCGACACCAAACTCATTTCAATATCCCGTCCATCTTATCCAGCCACGGCACCAGGCTTTGAATGAGCCCGAATCGTCCTTCGTTCATGGGCATGTTGTGCCCAGCCGTCTGGGCCTCGTAGAGGAATTTGTTTTCGGAGGAGATCCGGTCAAAGATTTGCTTTCCGCTGGATGGGTCTGCCATCTGATCGTCCAGGGCCTGAGCGATGAAGGTCGGACAATGGACCTTCTCCAGGACTCCCTCCTGATTCAGATAACCCATCAGATTTCTCAGTTCTCCGAATACCCGGATGGCGATATCCTCATAGTGGATGTGGTACGCCCGGGCCGTGCCCTGCTTCCCGGCCATGTCCCGATGGAAATAGAGCTGCCCTTCCGGGTATTCCGCCATCACAAAGCAATCCGGATCCATGGCCATCGGTGTGGATACCGAGATCACACCATCCACGTCTTCCCGGCGGGCTGCCAGTGCCAACCCAAGAGCTCCCCCCATGGACATGCCCCCTACATACACTTTATCATAATGGGCTTTCATCTGGTCATAATCATACCAGGCTTTGTCGATCGTATCCTCCCAGGAGGTCCGCAGCAGTTCCTGGGGGTAGGTACCGTGTCCGGCGATATTGACGCAGTGGACAGAATACCCATAATCGTTCAGCATCCGGGCCAGGGGGATCATCTGGGCGCACCCGGAGGTGACCCCGTGGATCAGCACGATTCCCACACCATTATCTCCATAAAACAATTTCTGATCATTTGTATGCATCATCTTTTTTTCCTCTTTTCCTTTGTTCTTTCAGTTTATGTTCTTTGAACCCCTTTTCCTGGAATGTCTCTTTCAGGAAGCGCCCCGCACCTGAAGACTTTCATTCCCAAGAAAATTGTACCTTTTTCCATCCACCGGGTCAATATGTTCCTGACCCTCCCACACCTGCACATCTGCCCCCCGATCAGTCCCTTCAAGCCGCGCCGGCGGACGATTTCGTGATTTCCTCCATTCTGTCCGACAATCGGTCCCTTTGAGCCAAGCCGGCGGGGGCTCTTCCTAATAGCCCACGCCGCGATTGGCGGACGTTTCGCCCCATTTCCGCATTTTGTCCGATCCTTCTCCTCCTTCGCGCCCCGGCAGGAGCCCCTTCACTCGGCTCCTGCTCCGGGGCAGGCGGACGTTTCGCTCCATTTCCGCATTTTGTCCGATGCTTCTCCTCCCTCGCGCCTCGGCATGAGCTCTTTCGCCCGGTTCCTGCTCCGGGGCCGGCGGACGTTTTGAAGATTTCGTCCATTCTGTCCGACAATCGGTCCCTTCGAGCCAAGCCGGCGGGGGCTCT
>CADBSL010000195.1 GCA_902797345.1 uncultured Eubacteriales bacterium | reverse complement strand
GCAGTCCGGCATTATGAAGGTAGTATTCGGACTGAGCCGGTCCGCAAAGGATACCGACCGGGCATCCTCCGTATATGCAGTCCAGCCTGTAAAGGAAAAGTTCTCTTTCGCCGGTTCTGCACTGATCGTCACAGTTTCCCCCGCCTTAGCGGTAGACTTGTCCGCTGTGCCGTTATCCACGGTGATGGTGTGGGCCGTTTCATCAATCGGTTCCAGATCACCCTGATCATTGATTTTGAAATCCCAAACAAACTCATATTCATCCTCACTGATTTTTTTCACATTAGTGCAATCTGCGTTCCCAGGCCAATGGGTCACGACGAGACCGTCTTTGAACGCATATCCTTCTTTTGCTTTCAGGCGGACATAATATTGCGGATGATCCGTTTCCTGCATGACATTTCCGGTAACGTCTTTTCCGCCTATCCGAAAATAAGCCTCCTTGATCGTTGCCTGGATCCCGCTTTCGACCACTAAATCGGACTCATATTTTTCTCCAACGGACGGAAACCCATTATTCATCACGCTAAAATCGGGAATGATCCGTTTCTGAAGCACGAGAGTAATGACCTTGGATTCGACCGTCTCGCTAGCCCCTTTGGATACTACGCATTTATACCGAAACCCATTATAGGAAGCATCCGGATCATCTATTTCATAAAGAGAAGAATTCGCTCCCAAAATGGGCAGAAATCCGCTGCCTTTGTCCCGATACCATTGATAGTTGTACGGGTCTCCTTCCGCTTTTACAAACAAAACATAAATGCTGTTTGTATCGACCTGAAAACTATACTTTTCAGGTGTCTGATCCGTGATCTTCAATCCATCAGCAAAGGAAACGCTGAACATCCCCAAACTGAGCACCAGGGACAGCAGCAGGCTGAGTAGTTTCTTTGGTTTCATCGTTTTCCTCCTTCTTTAGCTATTAGCTGGAAGCCGGTAGCTAAGAGCCCCTCCGGGAGCCTTGCTGAATGCTTCTTGCTCCCCGCTTCCAGCTTCCTGCTCCAATAAAAAAGACGCAAAGCACTCACGCTTCACGCCGCACGAATTCCTCCCGCATTTCTTTGAAAACGGGCATTATTATATAGCTTGTGGCTTGTAGCAGTCTGGCAGTTCTTTTCATCGCTGTCAAGCCTCCTTGGCAAATATGTTAATTATTATATCACAGAATCTCCGCCTCCGCATCACTCAATGCGTTAAACAGGACAGGAATATCAATAGTCAGTGTTTCATAAACGATTCTCAGGTTAACATTTCCATAATCGTGGACTATTCGATTCCTCAAGCCGAAAATGTCCATCCAGGGGATACTTGCATGTTTTTCTAAATATTCATCAGAGAGGTACTTGGCGCTCTCTGAAATCTGTACTAATCGAAACATCATAGAGTCCTGTAAGACCGGTTGACTTTCCAGATCATCCTTTGAAACACCTTTCATATGTTCTAAAATAAACAGTATGTGTTCTCGAATTTTTCCGATATAATAAGCGTCATTCTTGTACATATATTCTCTTTCCCTCTCCCAATACCTGATCGATCAGCTCCTGATTTCCTAATAACTGTTCGCTGTTCAGTAAATCCACCTTTTTGTGCAGGCATTCACGCAATCTTTCTGCCAAACCATAGAACTGCATACCCTTAATTTCTGAAGAAATAAGCAAATCGACATCACTTGCCTCGGTAGCCTTCCCTTTAGCGTAAGACCCAAATAAATAACAATAGCGAACTGGATAATCCTCTAGCACTTCCGTGCATTTCTGGACAATTTCCTCCATTTTCAAAATCCCATGGGTTTCATCCACATAACCATATTGATTTAGTTTTTCCAGTATATACTGATATTTTATAGCTCCTTCTTTTGCTTCATCATTTTCATAATCCTTATAGGTTCGAAGGGGGATCCCAGTCCATTCGGATACTTGTTTCTGTGTAAGACCCTTAGACAATCGAAGTTCTTTGATTCTGTTCATTTCGCACCTCTCTTACTTAATATGGTACATAATTTGCACCCTTTTGTCAATATTAAGGTGCAATTTTTGCACCTTGATAGTGTCATAAAGGTGCGAACATTTATCGAAAGGCAGAATCTGATTTGATGGATCCTCTCATAAAAAACGAGCCGGACATAACTATGATTATATATCATTCCGGCTCGCTTCGCTCAATAGTTACCTACTGTATTCTCGCGATAGTTTTTTCAAATCGGCTTATGACACTACTTCATATCCCGATACAGGAACGTCACGATCTGCCCTCTCGTGCAGGTCATATCCGGCGAGAAGTGGGTCTTATCCGTCCCATTCGTGATCTCTTTGCCCACTGCCCACAGCACCGAAGTGTAATAGTACTCACTGCTGCTCACGTCCACAAAGGGGTTCGTGGTGCTGGAAGGCGATGGTGAGTTTTCGAACCGGTGCAGGAAGGTCACTACCTGTTTTGATCATTTCCCCAGGATCAATCTGCTGATCCGTTCCGCTCTGCGGACATGGGCCGCAACATTTTCGATCTTTTTGATGTACAGATCGTTTTTGATGTCTTTTACGAGGTGCTCCGGCAGGCTTTGGTCGCTGTACTTCAGACGGACAACGTCGGAGTATTTTCCCAAACGGATCCAGGCTTCTTCTTTCCCCGCCATCGCTTCCAGCCGGTCGGCCTGATAGGCGATCTCTTCTCCGCTGTATTCACCGGCCAGTTCCAATCCACGCTTAAACAGGAACATTCGCTGCGGCACCTGGATCACAGTGGTTTTGAAATTCATTGGATAGCGGATCTGGCTCAAATAGGGGTGATCCAAAGCAAAATTCAGATAAAAATCATACCGCCAGAAGACTTCATCATACTTGTCCTGAGTGAGGATCCGGTTCGATGCCGGTGCGTACTGATTGTCGGATTCACTCCAACCTTCTTCCACTTCCAACCAAATATTTCGGACCTGATCGAAGCGGATGATGTCCGGATTCCGGTCTTTGAAGGTGTCTTCCGGCCCTTCCACTACCACAAAACAGCGCTGGTCACCGTCATAGATGAATTGCATGGCCGTTTGGTACTTCTTGATGCCCCAGGCTTTCGTGACCTGAAACGATTCCAATGCCCGCCGGTTTTCTTCCCGGGCATCGATCTGAGAACGGATATCTTCTGCAGACGCTTCGCTGAAGGCGTCAAACCAGGGCGAAAGCTTTTCCCTGCAGTCTTTGCACAAAACACCTTCGGATAATTTCTTGCTGCCCAGCCCAGCCCGTCCGCCGCAGACTGCGCAGTCCTTCTTGCTAAAGAGTCCCATGATCCACCTCCACCATTATTATAATATTATACCGCGCGGTTTCATTCAAAATTCCAGTTCATAAGCAACTTTAGGAGATTATATCATTTCTTCCTCATAATAACAAGATTTCTCTGTCCCCGTGAACAGGATCATCCTTTTGCCCGAGCAAAGCTGAGCCAGATGACAGGGCTCGGGGATTTGGGACTTCTGAAAAAACATCTTAAAAAGAACATTTGTTCGGTATAATAAAGGGGCACAGGAGGTTAACCGACATGAAACTACACAATGTGCCAATTGACGTGATCGCCCGGTTCTGGGTGAAAAGCCCGGAGATCCCAGACCCCTATAAATTCAGATATAAAGATGAAGCCGGTAATTCTTACGATGTGAAGGTCGAACGTATCTACCACATCAAAGACCACCGCTTTGGCGGAAAACGTACCTTTATTTACCGCTGCGTCAGCACCATCGCCGGAGAAGAACGAATGTATGAACTGAAGTACATGGTAGACGAATGCAAGTGGCCGCTGTATAAGATGTGACCGGCTTTATTCCCGGATCTGTACCCGGACGATGTTGGGCGTTTCCGCTTCCGGGTCGTATTCGTAAGTCAGTTCTTCCATAGAAGCCTTCAGCACTTTATAGGAAAGTTCATTTTCTCCCTCCGCCGGGTCGAATTTTGGGCCGCCGTAACTCACCGTCACGGTAGAGTGGGCTTCTTCACCGGTGTATTCCACGGTCACATGGATGGGTTCCTTTGAAAGCACCTCCTGGAGGAGCTGCTGCACCAGTTCTTCAAAGGCCAGCCGGATCCGGTATTTAGTTCTGGGGGGAATGTCGTTTTTCTGGCAATACCGGTCGATCTGAGCCCCGGCCTCCAGAAAATCGTATTCCGGACTGTCCACATTCAACTCCAGCACTTTCAGCCGCTGGATGAACCGGCGGGTCCGCTCTTTTTCCGGGTGATCGAAGATCTGCTCCGGTGTGCCGTCCTCATAAATCAGCCCCTGATCCATATAGAAGACACGGTTGGAGATCGCCCGGGCGAACTTCATTTCGTGGGTCACGATCAGCATCGTCTTCCCGCTTTTCGCCAGGTCCCGAATCACTGCTTCCACTTCCTCCACCATGTTGGGATCCAAAGCACTGGTGGGCTCATCCAGCAGGATCACTTCCGGATCCATCGCCAGAGTCCGGGCGATGGCCACCCGTTGTTTTTGGCCGCCGGAAAGCTGGTCCGGATACTGCATTTCCCGGTCTGCCATCCCGACCCGCTTCAACAGCGCCATTCCGATCTCATAGGCTTCCTCTCTGGATTTTTTCAGGATGTCCATAGGAGCCAACATGACGTTCTCGATGACCGTCAGATGTTCGAAAAGGTTGAATGACTGGAACACCATGCCCATCCGCCGCCGGGCCTGGGTGACGTCGTATTTCGGCGCCGTGATGTCCTCCCCGTCCAGGAGGATCCGTCCGGCTGTCGGCTTCTCCAGCATATTGATACATCGAAGAAGGGTGGACTTTCCCGTTCCGGAAGGCCCGATCACGGAGATCACGTCTCCGTCATGGATGACCGCATTGACGTCTTTTAACGGCGTCGCCCGGTCATATTTCTTTTCCACATGCACCAGTTCGATCATTTTCTGCCCCCCTCCTTTCGGATCTGTTTGCGTTTTCTCAGTCTGGGATCCAGACGAAGCTCGGCCCGATTCACGAAGAAGGTCAGGACCGCTGCGATGATGAAATAGATGACCGCCACGGCGATGAGGGGGAAGAATGCGTCAAATGTACGGCTTCGGACGATGTCTCCCATCTTCGTCAGATCCTGCACCGCCACATAGCCTACGATCGCGGTCGCTTTGATGATTTCGGTGACGGCACCCTTGTAGGCCGGCATGAAATGGGGTACCGCCTGGGGAAGGATGATCCGGAAGAAGGCCCTCCAGTTCGTATAGCCCAGGGAATAGGCGGCTTCCAGCTGCCCGTTTCCAACCGCTCCCACGCCGGATCTGATCATACTGAATACGTTGGCGCCGAACACTAAGGTAAATCCGATCACAGCCACTGCTGTGCCGGAGATCTTCACATTGCCAAAGATGATGTAGAAGAGGATCATCAGCAGCACCACCGCCGGCATGCCCCGCACCAGCCAGACGCAGAAGCGGGTGATGAGGTTGGCCACCGGGTTCCCATTCCGGCAGGTCATGAATGCGCCAAATCCCAGGGCCGTGCCGAACAGGATCGACAGCACGACGATGAGCAGCGTGGTCCCGATCCCCTTCAGGAACAGTTTCCAGCGATTTTCCCGGATAAAGGTCTTCTCGAAGCTCTCTTTCAGGGATCCGGCGAAGCCCAGCTTCTCTGTTTCAGCGGCTGCTGCCTCATCCCGAACCACCAGCACAAAGGCTGCCGGATAATAGTCCACAAAATCCACGGTCTGCCGCCGTTCCTCCGTATCGATGATGGAGCCGGCCCCGATCTGGGCTTTTCCTGATTGCACAGCAGAAAGGATCGCCGCAAACTCCATGCCGGTGAATTCCACATGGACATCCAGTTCCTTCGCCATCAGGAGGATCATTTCCTCATCAAACCCGACGAGTTCTCCGCCTTCACCGGCGTAGCTCATGGGCTCCAGTGTATCGCACACAGCTGCTTCCACCGTCCCGTTCAAACCGGGCCAGTCCTGTTCCGGCAGGACTTTCGCCTCGTCAGCCGAACCGGTCCATTTTTCCCAAAGGGCCGTTTTCGTTTCTTCCGGGATGCTGTCATAGGCGACCTGCCAATCCTCTACGGTCGGATCGCCCTTCGGGAAGGCGAATCCGAACACCCCATCCTTCAAGCTCTGGGGGAACAGGACAAACTGATCGTTGCGGTTCACCGCCAGATCTGCGATGGCATTGTTGGTCAGCACTACATCGGTTTTCCCGGACTCCAATGCTAAAAGCATGTCCGGATTATTATTGAAATAGGTGAACTCGCCCACATCCGGCGCTTTGCTGAGGACCAGTTCCTCAAAGGGTGCACCGGTCAGCATGGACACCCTTTTCCCCGCCAGGTCAGAAAAATCTGTGATGGTCTCCGGCGCTGTCGAGTCGGACAGATCCTGCACCATCACGCCAACTTCTCCCACAAAAGTGGGATCCGAAAACCGAAGGGCTTCGGTCCGCTCGGGGGTCATAAACAGATTGGCGAAAATACAATCGATGCTGCCGCTTTGGGCCGCTGCGATGATCCCGTCGTAATCGTAGATCTTAAACTCCATGGTCGCTCCCAGCCAGGCGGCGAACCGGCGGGCCAGTTCGATATCATACCCCGACACTTCGGTGCCAATGAAGTAGGTAAAGGGCATGTTGGCACCGGTAGTCCCCACCACGAGATGGATATCCGAGGTCTCCGGCAGAGGGATCTCCGGCATTTCTTCCTCATGCCGAATCAGCCAGCGCTGCTTCATGTCTTCCAGCGTCCCGTCCGCTTTGATTTCCCGGAGGAAGGTGTTCACCTTTTCTTCCAGATTCGGGATCTTCGTCACCGGCGAAAAAGCCACGCCGCTGATGTTGTTCTCTCCCAGCGACTCGTCCAGGATGCGGACATTTTTCACGCCGCTGTGCACCGCCGTCTCCATGGACAGTTTATTGAACACATAGGCGTCGATCTTTCCCTGACTCACCGCGGTATAGGCCGAGGTTTCTTCTCTGAAATATTTGATTTTCGCCTTCGGCAGTTCCTTTTGCACCAACCGATACTCCGCCGTGTCAGACGATACGCCGATGGTCACCCCGGGGTCATTCAGCTGTTCAATGGATGTGATCCCATCTGATCCCCGGACGGCGCTGCAGCCTGCCAATAAGGCAAAGGCCATGGCAAGGGTGCACAGGATCAGCATTCCCCGCCACAGCCTATTTTTCTTACTCAAGGGTTTCCTCCTCTTCGATCTTCGTTACTTTGTCCCCTTCGACCCGGTAGATCATTTTTTCTGCCACTTCACCGGTCTCATAATTGGTCTTGGTGTAGGTGGCGATCCCGCAGTCCTCCGTCTGTTCCCAGGCGGTTTCATAGACCCAGCGGACGCCGTCCTCGATCCGTTCTTCCGTTCCGATGAAATAGGGATAATTCTCAGCCTCTCCCAGCAAGTAGTTCGATGCCTCCACGCTCATTCCCTGGTCCGTGGCCAGCAAATGTTCAAAGTCCGCATAATCGCCCACTTCCGCCTCCCGGCCGATCTCCCTCAGATAGCCCTTGGCATAGGCTTCTTTCTGGATCTTCAGATCTCTGTAAGCAGTATTCGCATTCAGCGCCGCAGACACCAGCTCCGACGGGAAGGCCGCTTCGATGGATTTCGTGTAGCCACTGCCGTCTTCCGGTTCCCAGTATTCTTCCAGGTTCCAGACCCCATCTTCATCCACGGTAAAGGTCAACTTGCTGGGGATCGCTCCGGAGCCGGCGATCTCCTCCAGATTCCCATTGACGAAACCATAATTCCCGGTGCTGCAGAGGGCATAGACCACCTGCTGCCCGTTTTCTTCCGTTTCCTTTAAAATAACATGCCCTTCCGCTGAGCATTCCCCTTCTCCAAACTGTTTGGCCCTTTCCAGAACAGCCTGGATGACCGCTTCTTCCGCATTCTTTGCTGGGACCACCTCGGCCTGAGCTGCCGGGGCGCCGTTATCTGCCGCCGATTCCTCTTCCGCCGGACCGGCTCCACAGCCTGCCAACAGGAACAGGCTCAATGCCAACGTCAATCCAACTATGATCCACTTTTTCACCATTCTTCCTCCCAATCTTTCAAATCTACTATTTCTTCCTCAAACTCTTCTTCGACATCCCCGTCTTCCTCCGGGGCTCTCTCCAGAGACACCTCGATCTCAACGGGCTCCTCCCAGATCCTTCTCTGGTATTCCTCCAGCAGTTCCTGGGGAGTGGGTGTGATGACGAAGTCCATGTCCTCTTCGTATCGCTGGAACTGTTTCACCAGCTTATCGTAGGTAGCAGGGATCGCTCCTACCTCCTGGATATAATCTTCCATCGTAAATTCCGCCAGGCTTTTATCCGGATTCTGCCGTCCTTTTTCCAGCAGCATCGCCGCTTTGGTGGTCTTGGGGGTGACGGTGAATCCGACCTTCTCCAGACCTGCCACATACTGCGCCAGTTCCACCTCCAGCTTGACTAAGCTGGCTTTCCGTGGAAGCCACAGGATCGACCGCACCAGCCAGGCGATGATCCCGGAGACCACCAGGACCACTGCAATAAATGTCATCTGATCCCTCCTGTTACTCCGCCAGAGAACCACTGTTCACCGGGAAGGTGAAATAGGTGTCCGGATAAGGCTCCTTCGCCAGAGTGAAGTGCCACCACTCGGTGCCAATGGGATCGAATCCATGGGCCAGCATGGCTTCCCGAAGGATCATCCGGTTGGCGTATTGCGCCTCCGTAATGCCCCTATAGTCCGGGTGGCTCAGTTCTCCGAAGAAATCAAAGGTGCCGCCCATGTCCACTTCCTTTTCCGTGTTCATATCGAACAGGGTCAGGTCCACAGTGCTCCCCCGGCTGTGACCGGAATACTCTGCGATGTACCCCAGTGGGAAGAGGGTGTTCTTCTCCAGATCCGGGTAGAAGTACTGCTTCATCCGGGCATCTTCCGCATCCTGGGCCCATCTCATAAAATGATCCACCGCCATCTGCGGCCGGTAGGCATCATAAATCTTCAACCGGTACCCCTTCTCCACCAGCTCATCGCTGACGTCCTTCAGGGCGGCCGCTGCTTCCTTCGTCAGCAAAGCTACCGGCTCCTCGTATCCGTCGATCCGGTCTCCGATGAAATTATAGGTGGAATAATAACGGATCTCCAGGATCGCATCCGGCACCGCTTCGCTGAGCAGCACGAAATCGGAGGAATCGGAAGAGAGCTTCCTCCCGTCCGCTGCTATGGTCTCCACCGGCGCCTGAGCCTCTTCTGCCGGATTCGCAGCTTCCGTTGTTGCTTCCTCTTTGGGCGCGTCCCCCGCCGATTCCTCTGCCGGCGCGCTGCCGCAGCCCGCCAGGAGCGCCCCCAGTGTCAAAATCAATACCGATCCAAAAAGGATCCCATTTTTCTTCATCTCGTGTTTCCTCCTTATAACTCAACACCTGAATCAAGCACCGCAGCACTTGACTTTTGCAAAATACGACTCCATAATAAAAGTATCGGCGAATATATGCCGTGTTCATCAAATCAAAACAGGAGTGTAAACAATATGAAAAAGACGTACCCTTTGACAGTGGCCGGATGCCAACGGAATCTGCCTCTGTGCAAATTGAATGAAAACCTGACCATCGCAGGCTTTGTGATCTTCGGCGATGTGGAACTGACCTGTGCCTGCGCCAGGGATCTGCTGAAGCTCGTCAGCGAAGACGAATACGACTATATGGTCGCACCGGAAGCCAAGGCGATCCCACTGATCCACGAAATGGCCCGTCAGAGCGGACGCAATGAATACATCATCCTGCGGAAAGGCAAGAAAGCCTACATGCAGGGCAGCATCGAAGTGGAAGACCGGTCCATCACCACCGCCGGCACACAAAAACTCTTTATGGACGGTGCAGATGCGGAGAAGATCCGCGGGAAACGGGTCCTGATCATCGATGACGTGATCTCCACCGGCGGCTCCATTGCCGCTGCAGAGGAACTGGTCACACAGGCCGGCGCCATCGTGGCCGCCAGGATGGCGATCCTGGCAGAGGGGAAAGCAAAAGACCGGACGGATATCCGGTTCCTGGAAGCCCTGCCCCTGTTCGATCCGGACGGAAACCCTCTCTAACCGATTCGTTTTATAAAGCCTCCCGCGGGAGGCTTTTTTCTTTGGCAGGCCGGTCCGGACTGCCACGATATTCTTTTACAGTGTTGCTTCTTCAAAATGATATTTTTCCTTGTACTCTTCGAAATACCGTTCGAACTCATCGTTCTTCTGGCTCATCAGGCTTTCGATGTACTGGTGGGTGTCGAAGGATTCGTGCTCCAGCTCGATCATGGCCACCGCAATGTTGGAGCAGTGGTCGGAAACACGTTCGATATCCCCGATCAGGTCATTGAATACAAAGCTGTTCTGACGGGTATAGACGCCGCGCTGAAGCCGGTCTACCTGCCGGTGCTTCATATCCGCCGTCAGCGTATCGATCAGCTCTTCCAGCGGTTCGACCCGGTGAGCCGCTTCGTGGTCGTTCTCCCGCAGAGCACGGACCGCTAACCGGACCACTTCCGACAAAGCCGCTTCCAGCACCTTCAGTTCGTTTCGAACTTCGTCTTCGATAACGATGCCTTTTTCGTAGATCTCCTGAGCGCTTTCCGCGATGTTCAACGCGTGGTCCGAGATCCGCTCCAGGTCGGTGATGGCGTGGAGGAACTGGTACACGTCCTCGTTTTGCTTCTGGGTCAGTTCCGAGGAAGTGACTTTAATGATATAGGAGCCCAGTTTGTCCTCGTAGTGGTCCACCAGGTCCTCCTCTTCTTCCACTCGCTTGAATCCCGCATCACTGTAGTGCCACAACAGGAACAGAGCGTCCGTCAGGTTGTGCTGGGCGTGCTCCGCCATGGAGTTCAGCACGATACGGCACTGCTCGATGGCCAGGGTGGGATGCTGGATGAAACGGTCTTCCAACAGCACCCAGTCGGCGGCTTCTTCCTCCTCCGGTTCGTCCTTGATCATGGACTTCACGATCTTCTCCAACAGTCCGATGGCCGGTGTCAGCACCACCACCACCACGATACGGAAGATGGTGTTCAGGGCCGCCACGCTGACCGGCGACATGATGTGCTCCATGAAGGAGAAGGGGTGGATGGCATTGGCGATGTAGAACACTACGCCGCAGAATACCGCACCAATCACATCGATGACCAGGTGTACCAACGCAGTCCGCCGGGCGTTCAGCGAAGCCCCCAAAGCACTGATCAGTACCGGAAGCGCGCCGCCTACCGCGATACCTAAGATGATCGGGAAGGTTTCCGAGAAGGACAAAGTCCCCGTCATACTCAGGGCCTGCAGGATACCCACGGCCGCTGCCGAAGACTGGATGATGGCGGTGAATACGATACCCACCAAAATACCCAAGATCGGGTTGGAGAATTTCGTGAGAAGATTGATAAAGCCCGGGTCCTCTTTCAGAGGGATCACCGCATCGCTCATGGCGGTCATCCCGAACATAAGAATAGCAAACCCCAGGAGGATCGCTCCTACCTGGTTGTGGGTCTGTTTTTTGCTGAATTTGACTAAAATAATGCCGATGGTGGCGATGACGCCGGTGATGACCGCCGCCGATAAGAGCTGCGTCCAGCCGCCGCCTGCGCCCAGAGAGGACAGGCTGACGATCCAGCCGGTGATACTGGTGCCGGCGATGGCGCCTAAGATGATGCTGACCGCCTGGACGAATTCCATCAGCCCGGAATTGACAAAACCGATGGCCATGACACTGACCGCCGTGGAGGACTGTACCAGCGCAGTGACGCCGGCGCCCACCAGGATCCCCTTCAGCGGGTTGCTGGTCATTCGGTATAATACGACCTGTAATTTATTACCGGCCACTTTGTTGAGGCCGTCGCCCATGAGGGTCACGCCGTACAGGAAAAGCGCTAACCCGCCCAGAAGCGATATGACATTTGTGATTCCCATTCTACCCTATCTCCAAAACGTTTCCG
>CADBSL010000194.1 GCA_902797345.1 uncultured Eubacteriales bacterium | reverse complement strand
GTCGATCAGGTCGGTGACCACTCCGTGGATGCCGGGAAGACGGCTGCGGTTATTCATGATGAAGCGCACAGCCTGGTTGTATCCCTCATAGGAATTCTGGAATCCCGTCAACAGATCTTTCTTCGTGCTGGCCTGGTGGATCCTGCCCGCCAGATCGCTTAGCCGGTCCGACAACCGGTCCAGTTCCTCCTGCAGTACTGCCGCCTTCCGGCCGGCAGTACGGGACTGCTCTTCCAGTTCCGTTTTTCGGTCCAGAAGGTCTTTGGACTCCGATTGGATCCGGCCTCGCAGAGCCAACAGACTCTCCGTTTCGCTTTGGGCCTGGATCCGGTCTTCTTTCAGCTGGGTCTCCCGTTTTACCAGGCCGTCTGTGAGCGACCGGAGGCCCAGGATCTCCGTCCTGGCCACATTGATATTATTATGCAGTTCAAATACTGCGCTTTTCTTCTCGTCAATGGCTTCCCTCTTCGCTTCAACGATCCCGATCCGTTCTTTATAGTCCGCTTCCTGTTCCTGCAAATGGTCCCTGGTCCGGGCCAGTTTATCGGACAAATCGTCTTTCCGCTGTTCAAAGGACTCCACTGCAGCCGTTTCCTCCAGGATCCGCCGTTCCGTCTTCAGGGTCTCCAGGTCCAGCCGTTCCTGTTCTCTCGTCAGAGAAGACTCCCGGCCTTCGGCCACCTCAATGGTATTCTTCAGTTCGCCGATCCTCTGGTTTTCTCCCAGGAGACGGTCCTGAAGGGAATGGGCCTCCCGGTCCATTTCCAACATTTTATCCCGGATCCGACGGACCGCGGTCTCGTTTTCTTCTTTTTCGGCGGTGCAGCGGATCTCTTCTTCATCCACTGCTTCCTGCTCCTGAAGAAGAGCCGCCTGCCGGGCTTCATGGTTCTCCACCTGTCTCACCGCCAGGTTGATCTCGATCGCCCTGCCCCGTTCTTTGAGCTGCAGATATTCCTGTGCCTTTTCGCTGTCTTCCCGAAGTCCGTCGATCCGGCTTTCGATCTCAAAAATGATATCGTTCACCCGGTCCAGATTTCCGGAAGCATTGGTGAGCTTTCGTTCCGCGTCGCTCTTCCGGCTCCGGTAGCGGACGATGCCGGCAGCTTCCTCAAAGATCGCCCTCCGGCCTTCTCCCCGGTTGTTGATGATATCCGAGATCTTTCCCTGACCGATGATGGAATAGCCTTCCACTCCCATACCGGTGTCCATGATCAGCTCCCGAATATCTTTCAGACGGCAGGGATTTCCGTTGATCTGGTATTCGCTTTCTCCGGATCGGACCATCCGGCGTGTGATGGCCACTTCGTCGTATTCGATTGGCAGTACGTTTTCATGGTTATCAATGACAAGTGTTACTTCCGCAATGCCACGAGCCTTCCGGCTCTCTGTCCCTGCGAAAATAACCTCCTCCATTTTGCCGCCCCGCAGCTGCTTCGGGCTTTGCTCTCCCAGCACCCAGCGGATGGCGTCGGCGATATTGCTCTTCCCGCTCCCGTTGGGACCAACGATGCAGGTGATGCCGTCCATGAATTCCATGCTTACCGGTTCTGCGAAGGATTTGAACCCATGCATGTCCAGTCTCTTAAAATACAATGCTTCCGTCCCCACTCTCTAACACGTGTTTTGCCGCCTGTTGTTCGGCCTCTTTTTTGCTTTTGCCGGTACCCCGGCCCAGCACTTTTCCTCCCACCACCAAATCGATGGTGAAGGTCTTATTGTGATCCGGTCCTTCTTCCCGCACCACTTCATAACGGATATCGGATTCGCCCCGGGCCTGGATCTCTTCCTGTACCAAAGACTTGTAGTCCCGATTCAGCTGACCCCGGGACGCCTCTTTGATCACATCCCGAAGCAGGTACAGAGCCGTCTCCCGGGCCGTTTCCCACCCGGCTTCGATGAACACAGCTCCGAGGATGGCTTCCACCGCATCTGCATTCATGGAGGGTCGGGTCCGGCCGCCGTTATGCTCCTCTCCTTTTCCCAGGATCAGGAACTCACCCAGACCGATCTGTTCCGCCGCCAGATGGAGCGCCTGCTCACAGACCATCGCAGCCCGCAGCTTTGTCAGGCTCCCCTCTTCCGCCTCCGGGTGCAGCCGGTACAGGTAGTCGCTGATCACGGCATCCAGCACCGCATCCCCCAGGAATTCCAACCGTTCGTTGTTGGCGCTGTAGGGAAGCTTATTCTCATTCACGTAAGAGCTGTGGGTCAGAGCGGTCTGGAGAAGGGTCTTGTCCCGGAACCGGTAGCCGATGGCCTGAGATATCCGTTCCACTTTTTCTTCATTCAGCTTCATCATAACTGCCTCAGTCATATAAGGTTTCTTCCGTCTCCTCGGCGATCTTCATGATCTCATCGTGGATGGTCTTCACCACTTCGTTCTCCACGTAGGCCACCGATTTGACGATGGTATTCTTCACGGCATTGGCATTGGAGGACCCGTGCATCTTCAGCACTGCTCCCTTCACGCCCAGGAAAGGTGCTCCGCCATACTCCGAATAGTCGAACATCTTCTTGAAATCCTTCAGCTTGCTCATGAGAAGAGCCGCTCCCAGTTTGGCCTGTACGCCGGAGGACAGCTTATCCTTCAAAATGTGCATGAAGGCCATGGCCATCCCTTCCGTGTATTTCAGGATGATATTGCCGGTGAACCCGTCGCAGACCACCACGTCCGCCGGAGATTCCGGCAGATCTCTGGCTTCCACGTTGCCGGCAAAGTTCAAATTGCCCTGGGACAAAAGCTCATAGGCCGCCTTGGTCACGGTATTCCCTTTGGTGGCTTCGGCTCCGATGTTGATCAGTCCCACGGTGGGGCTGTCGATCCCCATCACCTTATTCATGTATACGCTGCCCATAACGGCAAATTCCATCAGATTCGAGGGTTTGCACTCGGAATTGGCTCCGGAGTCCATCAGGAACATGGGCTTTGTCCCCTTCATCGGCGGCAGCAGCGTGGCCAGCGCCGGCCGGTCGATGCCCCGGATCCTGCCCAGAGTCAATAACGCCCCACTCATCAGCGCGCCGGTGTTTCCGGCGGAGATGAACACATCCACTTTTTCCTCCTTCAGGTAGTTCAACCCCACCACCATGGAGGAGTCTTTCTTCCGACGAACCGCCTTGACCGGGGAATCCTCGTTGGTGATGACCTCTGTGGTCCCTACCACCTGCACCCGGTCTCCCGTATATTTGCATTTTTCCAGTTCCTCGCGGATCTGGTCTTCGTTTCCGAAGATATAGATGACATCCTCTTCCCGAAGCTGTGCGGCCGCTTCCACAGCGCCCTTCACCGTTTCCGACGGTGCATAGTCACCGCCCATTCCGTCCAGTCCGATCCTGATCATATCCTTCCTCCTACAGTCTCTTCAACAATTCTCTCTTCTTCTTTTCAAATTCGGCTTCCGTGATGATGCCCTGCTCTTTCATTTCAGCCATTTTCCGGATCACCGCCAGGATCTGCAGACCATCTTCGCCGATCTTCTTTTTCGTCTCTTCTCTGCGTCTGGCCGCTTCCGTTTTCCGGGTCTCCGCTTCCTGTTGATCCTGGGTCTGGATGAAATCATTGATATCCACGTATTCTTCCGGTTCTGCCGCCGGCTCTTCCACAGGCATTTCAACCGTTTCTTCCGCCGGGATCTCTTCTGCAGGCTGTACCG
>CADBSL010000193.1 GCA_902797345.1 uncultured Eubacteriales bacterium | reverse complement strand
GTGATCTCGCAAAGATCTTTTTCCAGGGTGGTGATGGCTTCCGCCGCTCCCTCCACGGACCAGGCCGGCTGGAGGGGATGGATCTTCACGAAGCCCGGCAGTGCTGCCATCTGTTCGTTGATCCGGGGGTTGTGTTTCATGGTGCAGGAACCCAGAGGATAGAATCCGTCATTCAGTCCGTGGGCTCTCTTAGCCAGTTCGGTATAGTGCCGTCCCATCTCGTTTTCGGAGATCTCCGGCAGCCGGGGCGCCTTTTCCCGCAGGGGGACCTTCGGCAGCGTTACTTCCACATCGCATTCTGGGAAGATTTCCTGTCCTCTGCCCGGTACGCTCTTTTCAAAAATCAGTTTCATGCGCCGAACACCTCCTTTGCGACCCGGATCGTTTCATCCATTTCTTCTTTGCTGACCATCTCTGTGGCGCACCACAGCAGTTCGTGATCCGAGAGCTTCAGGCCTCCCAGGATCCCTTCGCCTTCCAGAGCCTTCAGCAGTTTGTCCGCATCCGGGCATTCCGTTACGAATTCGTGGAAGAATTCTCCGCTGTGGACTCTCTTCAGTCCGGCCTGTTCCAGACCGGCCGCCAGGTAATGGGCCTTGGAGGTACACAGCTCGGCCACTTTCCGGATCCCTTTGGGGCCGACGGTGGCCATATAAATGGAAGCTTTCAGCGCACACAGCGCTTCATTGGAACATACATTGCTGGAAGCCTTCTCCCGGCGAATGTGCTGTTCCCGGGCCTGCAGGGTGAGAACGAATCCCCGGTCTCCCTGGGAGTCCACGGTCTCGCCGATCAGCCGGCCCACGACTTTTCTCATATTCTTCTTCGTTGCCGCCAGAATCCCCAGGTACGGTCCGCCGTAACCCAGGCCCAGGCCCAGAGGCTGTCCTTCGCCAACGACGATATCTGCGCCGATCTCACCGGGAGTCTTGAGGATACCCAGTGCGATGGGATTCACACTCATGATCAGCTGTGCCCCCGCCTCATGGACGATGGCCGCGATCTCATCCGCATCCTCCACGATCCCGAAGAAGTTCGGATACTGCATCAGGAAGCAGGCCGCCTGGGGGTCTTCCGCCAGAGCTTTCTTCAGTGCTTCCGGATCGGTGGCGCCGTCTTTTGCCGCCACGGTTTTCACTTCGGTTCCCTTTCCGAAGGAATAGGTCTTCACGACGCTGAGGATCCTGGGATCCACTGCATCCGAGACATAGATCGTCGAACGTTTCCGGTCCTTGCACATCCCGCAGGCTTCCGCCGCCGCAGAAGCCCCGTCGTACAGGGAGGCATTGGCCACGTCCATCCCGGTCAGTTCCGCGATCATGGTCTGATATTCAAAAATAGACTGAAGGATCCCCTGGCTGATCTCCGCCTGATAAGGTGTATAGGCCGTCAGGAACTCTTCTTTATCTGCGATCTCGTTGACCGCCGCCGGCACGTAGTGATTGTAAGCACCGGCACCTCTGAGGATCGTATCGAACACGAAGTTTTTCTCCGCCATCTCTTCCACGATCTTGCGGACTTCCAGTTCCGATTTCCCCGAGGGCAGGTCCAGCTCTCCCTGGACCCGGGCAGACTGGGGGATATCCCGGAAGAGGTCCTCAAAACTCTCGTGACCGATCTCCCGGAGCATTTCCAGCTGTTCTTCCTTGGTATTTGGGATATATGTCGACATTATGCGTTCGCCTCTTCCTCTTCCGCCAGAGCTTCATACGCATCCGCATCCAGCAGTTCTTCTGTTTCGGTGATATCTCCTACTTTGACAAACCAGGCTTCATAAGGTTCCTCATTGATCTTTTCCGGAGAATCCAGCAGTTCTTCATTGATTTCCAGAACGGTCCCGGAAACCGGGGAGAAGATGTCGGAAACCGCCTTTACGGATTCCACGTCGCCCAGAGCCTCACCCATTACCAGCTCATCGCCGGGTTCCGGCAGATTGACGAATACCAGGTCGCCCAGCGCATGCTGTGCATAATCGGAGATGCCAATGAAGGCCGCGTCGCCTTCATAACGGATCCATTCATGAGTCTTGGAATACTTCAGTTCTTTTGGGAAATTCATTTGATATACCTCCTGTTATTGGTTTTATTTTTCTCTCTTATAGAAGGGCAGCGGAACGATCTCCGCATCGATGCTCCGTCCCCGGACCACCACGCGAAGGGTCTTGCCCACTTCATACTTGTCCGCATCGATGATGGACAGCGCATAGGAACCTCCCAGATAAGGAAGGAACGTCCCGGACGTGGTCTCACCAATCTTTTCTTCTCCGTCGAACACTTCACAATGTTCTCTCAGGATCCCCCGGCTGACCGCCTTGAGTCCTGCCCGGCGCTTCTGAAGAGGCATGGCCTTTTCCATGGCTTCCTTGCCAATGAAATCCGGTTTATCCATCTTGACGGCAAAGCCCAGTCCCGCCGTTTTCGGAGAGATCTCATCGTTCATTTCATGGCCGTACAGCGGCATGGCTGCTTCCAGCCGAAGGGTATCTCTGGCTCCCAGTCCGCAGGGGATCAGTCCCTGGTCTTTCCCGGCCTCCATCAGGATCTCCCAGATCTCAGCCGCCTTGTCCGCCGCCATGTAGATCTCGAATCCGTCTTCACCGGTGTAGCCGGTGCGGGAGATGATGCAGGGGATGCCCTTGATCTCGCCATGGAAATTGGCGGTGTAATAACCCTCCGGGATCATATCCGCCGGCACCAGCTTCTCCAGGATCGTCTGAGCCTTCGGCCCCTGGAGCGCCAGCTGACCGTACTGGTCGGATACATCCGTCACGGTGACGCCCTCCTGTTCGTGGGCCTTCATCCAGCCATAATCCTTGTCCTTATTGGCGGCGTTCACCACCACAAAGTAATCGTCGTCTCCCCGTTTATAGACGATCAGGTCATCCACCGTCCCGCCCTGTTCATTGCACATGGGGCTGTACCGGGCCCGGCCGTCCTTCATCCCGGTGAAGTCATTGGTCAATACGTAGTTCAGCCAGTCCAGAGATTTCGGTCCCTGTACCAGGATCTCACCCATGTGGGATACATCAAAGAGCCCGCATTCCGTCCGTACCGTCAGGTGCTCTTTTTTGATGCCGGTCTCATACTGTACCGGCAGCAGGAATCCGCCGAATTCCACGATGGATCCGCCGTATTTCACATGAGTATCATAAAGAGGTGTCTTTTTCTCCATAACGATCGCTCCTTTCGTTCATTTTTTAACAATAAAAAGAAGGCGCACAATATATTGCGCGCCTCCGTCCTGTCACCTGAGAGATTCTTCCCCTTCGGTACTGCAAATCAGTTTTCCAGAGGTCCGTCCGATCCCGATCCTTTTGCCTGAGAGTTGTTGCACGTTTTCCCCTTCGGCGCCGCTCCTGCGGTCTCTCTCGGAACCATCCTACGGTTTACTGTTCTTTTTCTGGCTTTTATTATAATCAGTTCAAATGGACCTGTCAACGAAAAACCACAATGAAAAAAACAGGTACAGTTTCCTATACCTGTTTTTCAATGAAGAAGGATCGATTATAATATATGACATTAATGAGGTGTCATCCATATTATGAAGCCTTGGTTAGTTTTCGCTAACCTCTTGGCTTATTTTTTGGTTAGCGTTTGCTAACCTCTTGATGATGTAATCATACTATAGAAAAGGAGCCCTTTCGGCTCCATTCGGACCAAAAAAGGCTCCATTCGGACAATTATTTATTTAGCAGCTAAAAGCCTGGAGCTTTTGCTTTTGATCAGCCTTCGCTTATTGCTCCCGGCTCCCAGCTCCTGGCTCCCGGCTCCTCCGGCAGCAACCCCGTCATGGAATGCAGGCCGATGGCGATGGTGGAGGCGTTGTGCATGAGCGCAGAAGTCCCCGGCTGGATGACTCCCGCCACCCCCAGAATGATCAG
>CADBSL010000192.1 GCA_902797345.1 uncultured Eubacteriales bacterium | reverse complement strand
GCGGGCGTAGTTCATTGGTAGAACACGAGCTTCCCAAGCTTGAAAGGTGGGTTCGATTCCCATCGCCCGCTCCATTTTTTATTTTTGGGAAAGAGGATGGAAATGGACCAGGATTACAGAAAAATGAACCGCCGGGAACTGGAAGACCGGATCGCGGCGCAGGATAAAGAAATCGAAGAATTGAAGAACGCCTTGGAAGATGCCAATGTTCGGCTGCAGAGCCGGGCCATCGACATCGACAACGTCGGTGATCTGGCGGGAGCCTGTGTAAAGATCAACGGCGTCTTTGAAGCCGCCCAGAATGCGGCGGAGCAGTTCCTGGAGAATATCCGGATGCGGAAGGAAGAGACGGATCGGATCTGCCAGGAAAGGGACAGCGAAAGCCGAGAAAAGGCCATCGAGCTTCTGGAGAGCACGGAAGCCAGGTGCAGGGCGATGGAAGAAGAAACGAAGCAGAAATGCAGCGAAATGGAACTGGCTTCGAAAAAGGAAGCGGAACAGTATTGGCAGGAAGTTTCCGAAAAAATGGAACACTTCTACCGGGAACACGAGGGCCTGCGGGAGATGCTGGACATCCCGGGAAGAAAAATTGGGGAATAAGGGGGCCGACCCCTCTCCGTCGCCTTCGGCGACACCTCTCCCCAGAGGGGAGAGGCAAGTATGCAAGCTCTCAACTTATTTTAGATTTCCCCTTGCATTCTTGCGGCGGATGTGGTATATTAATGGAGCGTTCAAAAATAGCACATGCGGAAGTGGCTCAGGGGTAGAGCATCGCCTTGCCAAGGCGAGGGTCGCGAGTTCGAATCTCGTCTTCCGCTCCAGTGAAGGTATCCAAATGGGTACCTTCTTTTTTTCGTTCCGGAGTATAAAAAATAAATAAGAAAAAAGAGTGATGAAATCAACCGGATATCAAGAACAGAGGATATCCGGTTTCTTTATGCGATATAAAGAAAAAAGGGTGGTATAGTACGTGGAATGAGGGTATTGATCAAAGGAGGGAACTTCTATGGGAACGACGCAAATCATTGCCATCCTTATTTTTGTTTTGACGATGCTGGCCATCATGACCGAACGGGTCCACCGGATGACGGCGGCCCTGGCGGGGGCGGTCGTTATGATCGTTCTGGGGGTCATGGACATCGAGACCAGCATAAAATACATCGACGCAGACACCATCTGCATCCTGGTCAGCATGATGATCTTCGTGGCTGTGGTGAAAAAATCCGGTCTGTTTGAATATATCGCTGTGAAGGCCGCGAAGCTGTCGGGGGGCAGGCCCTGGGTGATCATGATCTCCTTTATGCTGATCACGGCGGCGCTGTCGGCTTTCCTGGATAATGTGACAACGGTCCTGTTGGTAGGGCCGATGACCTTTGCGGTGACGAAAGCACTAAAATTAGACCCCGTGCCCTTTATCATCACGGAGATCATGGCATCCAATATCGGCGGTACCGGCACCTTGATCGGGGACCCGCCCAACATCATGATCGGCAGCTCCGCCCATTTGTCCTTTGTGGACTTCATTTTGAATGTGGGCCCGCCGGTGCTGGTGGTGCTGGGAGCGACCATCACCTCATTTTACTTCATTTACGGGCGAAAGTACCCGAAAGTGGCAGAGGATTTCCAGGAACTGATGATCATGGACGAGTCGAAGAAGATCCTTGACCGGACCTTGATGATCAAGAGCGTAGTGATGATCGTCCTGCTGATCACGGCGTTTTCCTGTCAGGATCTGTTGGGACTCAGTTCCGCTGTCATTGCCCTGTTCTTCGCGGTGGTGATGCTGCTGATCGGGAAGCAGGAGATCGACCGGGTCATCGACGAAGTGGAGTGGCCCTCCATCGTCTTCTTCATCGGCCTTTTCATTGTGGTAGGGGGGCTGCAGGACAGCGGCGTGATCTCCCTGTTGGCGAACCTGATCGTCGATGCCACGGCGGGCCGGCCGATGATGACGATGATCATTGTTTTGTGGTCTTCGGCACTGCTGTCTTCCTTCCTGGACAACATCCCCTTCGTGGCCACCATGATTCCCCTGATCCTGACCATGGAATCCATGGGCGTGGCCATCGAACCCCTGTGGTGGGCACTGTCTCTGGGGGCCTGTCTGGGGGGCAACGGGACCCTGATCGGGGCCTCCGCCAATGTCGTGCTGTCGGGCATCGCCGCCCGCCAGGGCTACCATGTTCGGTTCAGGGAGTACATGAAGGTGGGATTCCCGTTGATGCTGATGTCCGTGGGAATCTGTACTGCATATCTGTGCCTGCGGTTTTCCTGAAGTGTGAAACTGCCAAAGACATCGAAAAAACCCTCTGCCTGAGGTGGCAGAGGGTTTTCATATGGGAAAAACTATTTTGGATTTATTCGATGTCAGCCAGCCGATAGCCTACGCCCACTTCCGTCAGCAGGTATTTGGGGCTTCCGGGGTTCTCTTCGATCTTTCTGCGGATATTGGCCATGTTCACCCGGAGGAGCTGCTGACTGTTTTTGTCGGAGTCGATCCCCCAGATGTTCCGGATGATAAATTCATAGGTCAGGACCCGGCCCACATACTTGGCCAGGAGGGCCAGCAGTTTGTATTCGATCTGAGTCAGGTGGATATCCTTCCCGGCCACAGAGACCTGACGGGATGGGAAATCGATCTTCAGGTCGCAGGTGGAGAAGGTGGTCTCGCCGCCCATATCCTTGGTGAGGATCTTGTGGCTGTGCCGCAGGGCCGTTCGGATCCGTGCCATCAATTCCGAAGAACCAAAGGGTTTGGTGATATAATCGTCTGCTCCCAGATCCAGCGCTTCCACCTTTTCCCTCTCCCGGGTCCGGGC
>CADBSL010000191.1 GCA_902797345.1 uncultured Eubacteriales bacterium | reverse complement strand
CCCTTGGCCAGAAGGGCCCCCATCTGCTTGGTGATCATAAAGAAGTGGGGCACGGTGTGAGGCTTCGGGAAGACCACCGCTTCTCCGAAAAGGGCCCCGCATTTCGTCCCACCGATGTAAAAGGCATCACAGAGCCGGGCGATATCCGGCAGGGTCAGGTCGTTTTCCGGGGAGGCCAGCGCATAGGCCAGCCGGGCTCCGTCCAGATAGAGCTTCAGATCGTATTCGTCACAGGCTTTCCGGATCTCCTCCACTTCCGAAAGAGTGTAGAGGGCGCCGAACTCCGTAGGGTGGGTGATGTAGACCATCCCCGGCATGACGATGTGCTCCCAGGCTTCATCTCCCTGATAATCCCGGCAGTAGTTTCGGATGGACTCCGCTGTGATCTTGCTGTTTTCCTGGGGCAGAGCCAGCACTTTGTGGCCGCCCCGCTCGATGGCGCCGGCCTCGTGGGTATTGATGTGGCCCGCGTCCGAGGACAGGACGCCCTGATAGGGCTTCAGCAGGGCGGTGATGACGGTGGCGTTGGTCTGGGTGCCCCCCACCAAAAAGTGGATCTCTGCTTCCGGCGCTCCGATAGCGTCCCGGATCCGCTGACGGGCGGATTCGCTGATGGGATCTGTCCCGTAGCCGGAAGAGTTCATGAGGTTCGTTTCGTTCAGGGCCTCCATCACCTTCGGGTGGGCCCCGGCCATATAATCCGAGCAAAAGGTGACCTTGTCACCTAAAAGTGCTTTGTAATCCGTTTTCATTGTGTTCGTTTCCTTTCTAATGCATGGGAAGAGCCTTCGCTTCGCTCAGGATGACAGTGGAGGGCGAAGCCCAAAGATTCAGCTTCCGGCTCCCAGCTCCCAGCTCCTAATAATACAGCGACCCGTCATGGGCGGAGGCGTTTTTGATCGTCCGGTAGACCACGAAGTACATCACGACGACGAAGACGATGAACAGGAGATTGGCGCCCGAAGTGCCGATCATGGCGCAGGAATCATAGAATCCGTGGAGGAACACGGCGATAAGATACCCCAGCACCAGGTTCACCCGGCAGCCCAGCCGATCTCCCCGGATCTCGCATTGTTTCGCCCGGGAGTAGAAAACACCCATGAAGACGGAGAACCCCAGGTGCCCCGGGATCGCCAAAAGTGCCCGGGCAAAGAATACGCCCAGACCATAGCCGAAGATATAGCCGATGTTCTCGAAGGCGGCAAAGCCCAGAGAAACAAAGGCGGAGTAGACTACCCCATCAAAGAGGTGGGAAAAGTTAGGGTCGTTCCAGCTGCGGCGTTTCAGGAAGAAGAGTTTGGTGCCTTCCTCCACCGCAGCCACCACCAGGAAAGCCAGCAGGATCACGAAGATCGGGCTGCCGGAGTTGACGCCGGCGGTGAGGAGCCTTGTGCCGATGGTCTCTAAAACGATGGAGACCAAAGCGGCCAGAACGCCTCCGATCACCAGGGCTTTCAAAAGATACCCCGGTTCCTTTTCTACTGTATCTTTATTGTAGATATATTTCATCAAGAGCAATGCGGGAACGACGGCGGCAGCGATGTACAATGCCAGAATCATTCCCATGGACAGGGTTGGACCAAGAAGCATGCGTTTTTCCTCCTTTTATAATAATACCAGTATTATCCGTTATTTTTGACAGGATTTCAAGAGGATATCTTATCGTATTTGGCTGCCGGCCCTGCGTCAATCATTGAAAACTCTGCTCACGATATCAAAAAGTATTAATAAAAGAAGTTTGACAATTGTCAAGAAATATGATAGAAATATTCTGATATAGACTATCTTCCAAGTAGGGAATTCAAATACAAATAGTAGGGGGAAACTAAAATGGAGTTATCTTTTGATAAAATGTCCCATAAAGCCCAGCGGATGGCGTTGGGCGTGATGGCAGACAAATTGCTTAAATACGTGAACAAGGACCGCCAGAAAGCGTACCAGGAAATCGTCGGGATCGCCGAGAAATTCTACGGTGACGGCATTGCCAAGGAAAGCTATGACAAGGTCCGGGAAGCATTGAAGGACCCGAACAACAAATGGGTCAAATTTATCAACCGGGTCATGGATGAGACCAACCCGAACGTGGCCAAAACACTGGCTCTGAATCTGGGTTACGAAGCCTTCTTCCGGGGCACTAAAGAGATCCGGAAGAACCGGAAGATCTACGACTGCAACATCCCGTGGCTGATCCTCTTCGACCCCACCTCTGCCTGCAACATGCACTGCGCAGGGTGCTGGTCCGGGACCTATGGCCACAAATATAATCTGGAATTCGAATACATGGACAAGATCATCACCCAGGGCAAGGAACTGGGGGTCTATCTGTATATGCTCACCGGCGGCGAACCGCTGGTAAAGAAGGATGAGATCCTGAAGCTGGCGAAAAAGCACAATGATGTAGAATTCGCCATTTTCACCAACTCCACCTTCATCGATGATGAATTCTGCAAGAAAGTCCTGGAGTTGGGGAACATCACCTTCCTGCTTTCCATCGAAGGCACTCCGGACACC
Organism: uncultured Eubacteriales bacterium; assembly: GCA_902797345.1. GTDB lineage: Bacteria > Bacillota > Clostridia > Peptostreptococcales > Anaerovoracaceae > RUG14258. The sequence goes on along the minus strand of CADBSL010000191.1, from coordinate 1,370 downwards.
AATGATGCCCGCCGGGGCGAGGGGCACTACCAGGCTGTTATGAATGCCATGGACCTGCTCCAGAAATACGGCATCATCTTCGGCACATCCATCTGCTACACCCGTGAAAACGTGGAAGCCGTCACCAGCGACGAGTTCCTGAGAATGATCTCTCAGAAGGGTGCCCGGTACGGGTTCTTCTTCCACTACATGCCGGTAGGCAATAATGCCGTTCCGGAACTGATGCCCACGGTGGAACAGCGGAAATACATGATCGAACGGCTGCGTTACGTCCGTTCTCAGGAATGCGATATCGAGTTCTTCCCGATGGACTTCCAGAACGACGGGGAAGCGGTTGGCGGCTGCATCGCCGGCGGAAGAAACTACTTCCACATCAACTCTGCGGGAGACGCGGAACCCTGCGTATTCATCCACTACTCCGATGCCAACATCAAGGAAATGGACCTGCTGGAGATCTTACAGAGCCCGCTGTTCATGGCTTACCACAACGAGCAGCCCTTCAACCACAATCACCTGCGGCCCTGCCCGATGCTGGAAAATCCGGATATGATCGTGGATATGGTGCACCGGACCAAAGCCAAGAGCACGAACCTGGAATCCATCGAGCCGGTGGAAGACCTGACAGCGAAGTGCCGGGATTACGCGGAGATCTGGAAGCCGGAGGCAGAACGTCTCTGGGCCAGCCAGGAACACAAAGAACGGCAGTACGAAAACTACAAAGGCTGGAAGAAAGCCGAATAAAGCGAGAAGAAAAACCCCGGGAGCCCTCCCGGGGTTTTAAGCAAGGAGCCAAAAGCCAGGAAAAGGAATCCATAAGGTCGCAGTTGGTAGCTATTACGGGCTGCGGGGGCGGCAATAGCTTCCTCTCCGGAATCGGCGCCCCGGGTGGGGCTAGATCGCCTTGAAGGGTCCCGCTTCTACGAGCGCCTTTCACTCCGAGGAACTATTGCCCGCCTGAGGCAGCCCTCCTATTATCTCTCTCCAATCTTCCACCTCTCATCTTCCATCTAAAACAGAAAGGACGCACAATGGACATCAAACACGCATATATCGAAAAAGGCAGCGGGGCACCGCTGATCCTGCTTCACGGGAACGGGGAGAGCAAGGAATATTTTGAATATCAGATCCCGTTTTTTTCAAAGGATCATCGGGTGATCGCCCTGGATACCCGGGGCCACGGAGAGACCCCGAAGGGAACAAAGCCCTTTAAACTGTGGCAGTTTGCGGAGGATCTGAAGGACTTCATGGAGGAGAAAGGGATCGAAAAGGCGAATATCCTGGGTTTTTCCGACGGCGGGAACATCGCTGTTCTCTTCGCTTTGAAGTATCCGGAAAAGGTGGACCGGCTGATCCTGAACGGAGCGAACATT